>NZ_CAKKTK010000033.1:0-15032 GCF_920656135.1 Frankia sp. Cppng1_Ct_nod
GTCCTGGGCACAGGCGCTCGAGCCACGGCTGCGCAGCCTCGACGACGACCTGTCACACATCGGCCGCAACCGGGCCGCAATCGTCGCCCGGTTCGAGGGGATGGTCCGGGCTGCACTCGGCACGCTGCGGGTGGCCCAGCGGCTGTCGCGGCTCCCCGCGGGGCTGGGTGACTGGTCGGAGCAGGAGTTCCTGCGGATCCGTTTCGGCGAACCGGAGCCGACCGCTCTCACCGAGGCTCTGGGTGAGGTGGTGGACGAGGTGGCCACCGCGGCGACACAGACCGGTGTCGCTGGTAACAGCGGCACCGGTAGCGCCCGCGGTCGGATCGGCGGTGCCGGCCGCCGCGACGGGATGGGGCTGTTGCTGCGCGGCGTCCACGCGGCACTGCCCCGCGGCGTCCGGGTCGAGATCCTCAAACCGGACGCGGTGCTGCGCACCGAGCGGGTCCGGGTGTCACAGATGGCGGACGTTTTCTCCGGCGGGCAGCAGCTCACCGCGGCCATCATCCTTTACTGCACGATGGCGGCGTTGCGGGCAAACGACCGCGGGCAGGTCCGCACTCCGCATGCGGGTGTGCTGTTCCTGGACAATCCGATCGGACGCGCAAGCGCCGGTTACCTGCTGGAGCTGCAGCTCGCCGTGGCCGAACGCCTCGGCGTCCAGCTCGTGTACACGACCGGGCTGTTCGACACGACGGCGCTGACTGTGTTCCCGCTGGTCATCCGGTTGCGTAACGACGCGGACCTGCGTGCGGGGCTCAAGTACCTGCGGGTGGAGGAACACCTGCGTCGGGGCCTCACCCCACCGAGCGCCGGTCCGGACGCCGGGTCGTCCGCGGGCGTGCTGAGCGCTACCCGCCTGTTCACCCGTCCCCCCGCCACAGCACCGGACTCGCCGGCCACTGCACCCGGGCCGGCACCCGGGCCGGTACCCGCTCCGGCCACCTGACCGGGGCCTCGCCAGGCCTCAGGGTGTGGGAGAGGCGGAAGAGGTCGGGGCCGGGCAGGTCCTCACCTCAAGGGAACCCGTGGACTGCGCGCGCAGACCGTTGATGTCGGTGACGGTCACCGTGAACGACAGCAGGCCGGCGGCACCGGACGATCCGACCGGACCCGACCAGACAGACTGCTGCCCGGTCGCGTCGTCCAGGTTGAGTCCGGTGGTTGTCGTTCTCCCATCCGGGAGCTTGGCGATCAGCTCTACGCCGAAGACACCGGTCGAGTCGGTCGTCCGGACCGACACCACCGACAGGGTCGGCCTGGACGTGGGAGGGCATCCCAACGTGTAGAGGACCGTGGGGGCGGTGGCCACCGAGTCGATGACCGGTGGGCCGGACACCTGGGCGATCACCCGCACCGCTCCGACCGCGCCGGCCTGCTGGGCACCGCCATGGGCGGCGACGGCAACCGACACGTCCACCACACCGGCCGGCGCGGCCGTGCGGTCGAGGGAGAAGGTGACGGCCCGGTGGGCACCGCCCGCAATCGTGCCGGCGGCCGGCGTGACGGTGAGCCAGGTCGCGGTGGCGCCGAACTGGAAGTCGGCGGGAGCGGTACCGGTGTTATGCAGGTCCACGGTCGCCGAGGAATTGACCGAGCCCAGATCGAGGGTGCTCTGCGACAGCACGACGCTGACGTTCGCGCCCACGATGCTGGCGCTGGCCCGCGCGGCTCCGACCGGCAACGCACCCGGTTGCGTTTTTCCCGGCTGCCCGGACGAGCCGTCGACGCCGCCGGCCGCGGGTGCGCCCGCGGCATGGATGCCGGTGCCGGGCGCCGAGGACGCGGCCGCGGAGGTCCGCCCGCCGTCTCCGGACTCGTTCCCGGAAGCCGACACGGACATGGGTGTGACGGCCGTGACCGGGTGTCGGCCCGGCGGCACGCCCCACCCCCCCGACCGCAGGCGCAGGTAGCCGGCCGACGCCCCGAGCAGCAGGGCCGCCGCCGCCAGCGCGACAACGCGCACCCAGCGAATGGGAAGGATCCGGCCCGACCGCCTCCAGGGTGATCGGTGCCGACCTGTCGTGGCATCACCACGATCCACAAATAGCGCCATCGGATCGACCCTAGGTTGACGAAGGTGGCCGGTGCAGGGGTTCCGCTCGTTTGCTTGACAAAACAGCGGTCACAATTCTTACACCAGACCAGCAAACAGAACCCTTGCCACCCAGCAGATGAGCACGTACGTCACAATGCAGCAACGAGTTACTAACGTTCGGCAACACAATGCATACCTGCGGCGCGCGAGCTGTCGACCAACCGGCGCGCTGGACCCGACCGAAATCCGATCATGATGCATCTGGGAAGCAGAGATGACAACGTCGTGAACGCATAGAACAGCTGCCGAAAGGAGCGGCCCATGGCCGGAGCCCCGTTCACGATGGAGGTCGAACTCGGCAAGATCCGCGAGTTCGCCCGGGCGACGAAGTCGTCCAACCCCGACTACCTGAAGGCCGATACGCCGGTGTCACCCGCGACCTTCCTGGCCTCCTCGGCGTTCTGGACGGGGCCTGAGAACTCCCCGCCGCTTGAGGAGATCGGCGATGTCGCCCGGATTCTGCACGGGGAGCAGGAGTTCACCTTCCAGGGCGAGCCGCCCCGGGCCGGCACACGGCTCGTCGGCCAGACCCGTATCGCCGCAACATATGAGAAGCAGGGCAAACGCGGCGGAAGCATGCGGTTCGTCGAGCTCGTGACCGAGTTCCGCACGCCGGAGGGCCGGCTTGTCGCAGAGTCGAAATCCACCGCCATCGTCACCGGCCAGGCACCGGAAGAAGGGTCCGCCACGTCATGACCACGATCACGACCACCGGCACGACCACCGGCACGAGGCCCACGACCTGGGAGGAGCTCCAGATCGGCGCGGCCGCGGCACCGTTCACCGACACGCCGCTCACCCGTACCGACTTCGTCCGCTACCAGGGCGCGTCCGGTGACATGAACCCGATCCACCATGACGAGCAGTTCGCGCGAGCCGCGGGCTTCCCCACCGTCTTCGCGGTCGGGATGCTGCAGGCCGGCGTCCTCGCGACCTACGCCACCGACTGGCTGGGCGCGGCGAACGTCCGCCGGTTCAAGGTGCAGTTCCGGGAGCAGGCATGGCCTGATGACATCCTGACCTACGCGGGCACGGTGGTCGGCCGGCGCGAGGAAGGCGACCGTCGCCTGGTGGACGTGGAACTCACCGCCACCCGCCAGACCGGCGGCATCCACCTCAAGGGTGTGGCGACCTTTGTCGTCCCGTAGCCGCGATCATCCTGTAAACATGTTAAAAAATTAGCTGCTTCGGTGGCCCGCGAACCCGACGGCGCGGAAGGATTACCGGCACGCCGAACGTCGCCACAGCACCATGGGAAGCAACAGCGCGGCGCCATCAGACATGGGAGATGTGATCGTGAAGGTGGGAGTCCAGGTATGACCGGGATCTGCGAAGGACGTGTTGTCATCGTCACCGGCGCCGGTAACGGCATCGGTCGCGCGCACGCGAAACTGTTCGCCGCGGAGGGCGCCAAGGTCGTCGTCAACGACCTCGGCGGCAGCCGGGACGGCTCGGGGGCCTCGACCGGCCCCGCCCAGACCGTCGTCGACGAAATCAAGGCCGCCGGCGGGGAGGCTGTCGCCAACACCGACGACATCTCCGACTGGGAAGGCAGCAAGAGCCTCGTCCAGCAGGCCATCGACACCTTCGGCGGCCTGGACGTCGTGGTGAACAACGCCGGCATCCTGCGCGACCGGATGCTCACGAACATGAGCGAAGCCGAGTGGGACGCGGTCATCAAGGTGCACCTCAAGGGCACCTTCGGGCCGACCCACCATGCCGCCGCCTACTGGCGTGACCGGTCGAAGGCGGGCCAGCCGAACGACGCGCGGATCATCAACACCTCGTCCCCGTCAGGTCTGTTCGGCAACGTCGGGCAGACCAACTACGGCGCGGCCAAGGCCGGTATCGCGACCTTCACCGTGATCGCCGCGCGGGAACTCGGTCGTTACGGTGTGACCGTCAACGCCATCGCGCCGACCGCGCTGACCCGGATGACCGAGGACCTGGCAGCAGTCCAGGCGATGAAGGACGCCGCCGGGGACAGCTTCGACCCGCTGGCGCCGGAGAACATCTCCCCGACCGTGGTGTGGCTCGGCAGCCCCGCCTCCAAGGACGTGACCGGCCAGGTGTTCGCGCTGTTCGGCGGCAGCATCACCGTCGTCGAGGGCTGGGTCAACGGCCCGAACGTCACCCGGCAGGGAACCTGGGCCCCCGGTGAGCTGTCCGAGGTCATCCCCGACCTCGTCGCGAAGGCCGCGCCAGGCGCTGACATGGAGGGCAACCGCCCAACCTCCGTCAACGCCTAGTGCCGGCATCAGTGCCCGGATCGACCTGAGCCCTGACCAGCCTGGGACCGATCGACACAGGGCCTGCCCATGGGCCGGGGCCTGCCCGAGAACCTGCCGCATCCGGCGCGTTCTCGGGCAGGCCCCGGCGCTTCGGTTCATGTTCTCTGAAGGTTCTTCACAGCTTTCTCACAGCCTGAACCGGCACGCTACCCATGCGGGAGCACCGTCACGACCACGGCTACCTAAACTCCCCATGACCGGATACTCGCCGGAGGCGGACGAACCTACCGACGCCCCGGACCGATGACAGGGAGGCCGATAGGTGGTGACGTCCAAAACCCGGCGACAGCGCGAGCTTGCCGCGGCCAGGGCCATGCGGCAGGCGGAGCGCCGGGCTGCGGCGCTGCGACGGCGCCGCAGGATTACGGTCGCGGTCTCCGCCGGGGTCGTCGTGGCGCTCGGCGGCGGTATCGCGGGCGCGCTGCTGCTCTCCGGCAGTGACAGCACGGCCACCGTATCCGCGTCCCCGGCAGCGTCCGCCGCCCCGGCAGCGTCCGCCTCCGCGTCACCGTCGGCCGTCCCGGCGGCGTCCACGAAGGTCGGCCCCTGTACCTACACCTCGGACGGACAGCAGCCGTCCAAACCGGTGAGTCTTCCGGCCGCGGCCGACACCGTCGACCGCTCCCCCGCCACGATGGTCATCACCACGAACAAGGGGACGATCAAAGCCACGCTGGACGCGGCGAAGGCACCCTGTACCGTCCACGCCCTGCTCACCATGGCGAACGCCAAGTTCTTCGACAGCACCCCCTGCCACCGCGAGACCACCCAGAACATCTTCGTGCTCCAGTGCGGCGACCCCACCAGCAGCGGTAGCGGCGGCCCCGGCTTCGCCTACGCCAACGAGAACACCGACGGCGCGAAGTACACCCGCGGCGTCATCGCCATGGCCAACGCCGGCGCGAACACCAACGGCAGCCAGTTCTTCATCAACTACAAGGACCCCGCCGCGGACGGTGTGCAGGCCCTTGCCACCAACTACACCGTCGTCGGCAAGATCACCGAAGGCCTCGGCGTCCTCGACGCCATCACCTCCCCCGGTGTCGACGGCGGCGGTTCCGACGGCGTCCCCGTCACCAAGCCCCAGATCACCTCCCTCACCGTCACCCAGACCGCCTGACGGGGTGCTCTGCTACTGCTTCTCCCAGCGGCGGACGGTGTCGATACGTGCCCGTAGCTGCGCGGTGCTGGCCTGGCCGGTTGCCGGCCCGCCACAGGTCCGCCGCAGCTCACCATGGATCATCCCGTGCGGCCGCCCGGTGCGGTGGTGGTGGGCGGCGACCAGCCGGTTCAGCTCTCGGCGCAGCTCGGCGATCACCTCGTGGGTGGGGTGGTTGTCCGCTGATGCGTCATCCGCGGGGTCGGCGGGGTCGGCACCCGGCGATGCCGGCGTCCCCGCCCGTGCGGCCACGACCGGAGACGCCGGGTCGGCCTGCGAACGTCCGGCGGTGCGCTCCTGCTTGCGTCGCGCGGCGAGCTGAGCCGCCTCACGCTGTCTGAGCAGGACCGCGACCTGGTCGGGTTCGAGCAGGCCCGGCAAGCCCAGGAAATCCTCCTCCTCGGCGGAACCGGCTGCGGCCTGCGTCCCGAACTCACCACCGTCGAAGATCACCCGGTCGAGGTGGGCCGAGGAACCGAGCGCCGTGAACGTCCGGTCCGGTAGGTCCGGGATGTCCCGGCGCCGGTTGGCCTCGCGCAGGGCGTCGTCGTCGAAGGCGTCCGGCTCGCGCAGGGGCTTGTCGAGGGCGTGGTCTCGCTGGACCTCCATCTCACCGGCGAGCGCCAGCAGTGCCGGGACGCTGGGCACGAACACGGACGCGGTCTCGGCCCGGCCACGCCCCCGCACGAAACGGCCGACCGCCTGTGCGAAGAACAGCGGCGTGGCCACGGATGTGGCATAGACCCCGACCGCCAGACGGGGCACGTCCACACCCTCGCTGACCATGCGGACGGCGACCATCCATCTTTCCCGCGAGTCCCGGAAGGCGGCGATCTTCGAGCTGGCGGTGGGATCGTCGGAGAGCACCACCACCGGTTCGGTGCCACTCACGCGGCGCAGGATCCCGGCGTAGGCACGGGCGTTGGCATGATCGGTGGCGATCACCAGCCCGCCCGCGTCCGACATACCGGCCCGGACCTGGGACAGTCTGGTATCCGCGGCGGCGAGAACCGCGGGAATCCAGTCGCCACTCGGGTCCAGCGCGGTACGCCAGGCGGCGGCGGTCTGCTCGTTGTTCAGCGGCTCGCCGAGACGGGCCGACAGTTCATGCCCGGCGCTGGTCCGCCAGGACATCTCCCCGGAGTAGGCCAGGAACAGCACGGGACGCACAACACCGTCACGCAGCGCGTCGGAATAGCCGTAGGAGGAGTCGGCAACGCTGCGGGTCACGCCATCCGGGCCCGGCACATAGCTGACGAACGGAATCGGGTTGACGTCGGAGCGGAACGGCGTTCCGGTGAGCGCGAGCCGCCGAGTCGCCGGGGTGAACGCCTCCCGGACGGCATCACCCCAGGACAGGGCGTCGCCGCCGTGGTGGATCTCGTCAAGGATCACCAGCGTGCGACGCCGCTCGCTGCGCAGTCGGTGCAGCGCGGGATGGGCGGCGACCTGCGCGTAGGTGAGCACCACACCCGTGTAGTCCGACGAGGTGGCCCCGGCGGTGTTGCGAAAGGTCGGGTCGAGAGCGATACCCACCTCCGCCGCGGCGTCGGCCCACTGCCGCTTCAGATGTTCGGTGGGTGCCACCACGGTGACCGCCCGTACCACACCGTCGCGCAGCAGATCGGACGCGACCTGCAGGGCAAAGGTCGTCTTGCCGGCGCCGGGGGTGGCGACGGCCAGGAAGTCTCGGGCGCCGGAACCACCCCGGGCACGGTAGGCCGCGAGCGCAGCCTCCTGCCACGCTCGTAACGGACGACGACCTGGTGACACCGCAATGTCACGGAGAGGGCCAGCACTCACAGAAGGAGACTCTAAGGGCTGGGGCCGGACCGCCGTGGACGCCCGGCGTTGGTCACCGAGAGCACCCGACGTTTCATGGCATACGGACCACCGGCGTGACCGAGCACATGCGACATCACCGAAAGTGTCGAAATCCGCTTGCGGGTGCCGCGGGAAGGAGCAGGACGTTCCCGGTCCGTACGGCGCATGATTACCGCAAGGCGACACACGGTTCCCTCTGCTTCACTCCTGGCATATTCGGAAAGGGCCATCGCCGGAACATCGAGCCGAAACGGGCGGGGCCGAACGGGCGGGTCTGTATGAACAGGGCCATGCCGGGTGTCCGCCGAGCGACGATAAGCTAGCTTTGTCGACCAGCAGGCAACGGCCTCAACAAGTCGGTTCGCCGCCAGGGGCCCGAACGAACCTACAGCGTTGGGGAAGGCAGACGATGACTCTGACGGTCAGGGCCGTGTCATCTGCAGGCTCGACCGCTCCGAGGCGCACCCCCAATACCCGGCTGCGAACCTGCCGGGAGGAGCGGGGCTGGTCGCAGGAGCGACTCGCCACGGAACTCCGGCGCTTCGCTGTCATCCACGAAGGACGCGAGGCAGGCGTCACCGGCAACATGGTCTGCAAGTGGGAGAAGGGCGACAAGAAGCCCAGCCTTCGTTACCAGCGGCTCCTGCGGGCTCTCTTTCACCGGACCGCCGGGGAACTCGGATTCATCGACGATGCCGGCGGCTCCGTCTCGGCCACATCCGGCCCCGAGCGCGATCTGGACATGCCGCAGCCAAGCGTGGAAAGGCGTTCCTTTCTGCGCATGGTCGCGGCGGCCGGGGGCGTAGCGGCCACTCCGGTGACCTTCGACACCGAACCGTGGGAGCGGCTTTCCGCGGCCCTGCGGCAGCAGTCCGTCGTCACCACGTCGACGGTCGACGACCTGTCGGCACACACCGCGGGTCTGTACGGCCTGGAGGAGCGGGTACCGGCCCGCGCGCTGATGGATCGGGTGACCACGCACCTCGGCACGTTGAGCGTGCTTCTGGAGACTTCACCGCGCTCGACGATACGCCGTGGCCTGACCACGACCGCGGGCGAGACCGCCGCGCTCGCGGGCTGGCTCGCCTTCGACATGGGTAACAACTCGAACGCGCTCGCCTACTACCGGGTGGCGGTCGAGGCTGCCCGGGAGGCCGATGACAACGCCCTGTGGGCATGCGTGCTGGGGTACGAGAGCTACCAGCCCGGCATAAGCGGGCGGCCGGACCAGGCCTGTGCGCTGCTCACCGAGGCGCAGCGCCGTGCCGGGCAGGGCGGCAGCATGATGACCCGGGCCTGGCTGGCTGCGCGGGAGGCCGAGGAACAGGCGGCCAGGGGCGACGGCAATGCGGCGCTGCGCGCACTCGACCGGGCCACGGACGCCTTCGACCGGGCCGACCCGGAGTGCGAGCGCGCGTGGACGCAGTTCTTCGACCGATCCCGGCTCGACGGGATCAGGATCACCACCTTCACCCGGCTACGCCGTCCGGAGGCCGCCTACGCCGCCGCCGAGAGCCTGCGGACAGTCAACCTGGCATCGACCAAGAAGCGTTCGCTGCTGCTGGGTACCATCGCCGAGGTGCACCTTCATCGCCGGGAGATCGAGCAGGCATGCCAGCTCGCGGCGGACGCGCTGGCGATCGTGGCTCAGACCGACTTCTCCCTGGGGCTGGCACGCATCCGACGAATTTATGATCAATTGCGGCCATGGCAGGCCGTCCAGTCGGTGCGCGACCTCGACGAACAGCTGCGGGTTCTGATCTGATCGTGCGGTCGACACCAGCACCCGGATGATACCGGGGCCCAGCTGAAAGACTGCGACAATGCGTTTCTCCGCACTACCGGAGGCCATCTGGAAACGACTCGGCCAAAGGGTTGGAAGATGAACGTCAGAAGCTGGTGGCCGGAGCCGTCTCGGTCGTGATCCAGTCAAGGTAGTCACCGTGGCCGTCGACGATCGGCGTCGCAATGATCTCAGGAGTTTCGTAAGGATGCGCCCGGACAATCTCCTGGGACAGCTCATCGAATCGCTCGGTCGTCGTTTTCGCCAGACAGAGCCATTCGTCCGCCTGCTCGATCTCACCCTGCCACCGGTAGGTGCTTCGAATCGGACCCAGAACCTGAAAACACGCGACCAGGCGACGTTCCACCAGTAAACGCCCGATCCGGTCCGCTCCGGCCGGCGAATCGATACTGGTCATGACCTGAAGGTAGCCCACGGACCCTCCCCGCCATTTGATGGACAAGGAACATACTCTACCTTGGACCACACGGTCCACCGACAAATTTGCGGTGACATCTCAGCAGCACAGGATTCTTGACGAACCGCGCCGCCGACGGCGATAGCCGCCGAACACGACAACCGAGATCCGCGAATTTTTATCATTCCGTACGAAACGGTCCGAAATAATACAGACGACGCGGATACAGACGACGCGGATACCGCCCGACGGTATGAATCGTCGCGAACCGGGCAGGTTTCACCGCTGGTCCGGCGGGTGCCTCCGGCGGGCGGGACCGTGGGGACCGACCGTGCTCGGGTCAGCCCGAAGCGCCGCCCACCCGGTAACAGTCGTACACGCCACCGACCGTTCGGATGGCTGCGAGCACCCCGTCCAACTGCCCCGGTCCAGCGACCTCAACCGTGAACCGAGCACGCGCCACCCGGTCCCGGGATGTGACGGTGGACGCGGAGCGGACCGTGGCGGACGCCTCCGACAGCACTTCGGTGATGTCCGCCAACAGTCCATGCCGGTCGAACGCCTCGACCGCGATCTCGGCCGGGAACGTCACCGTGGTGGACGGCACCCAGGAGGTCACCACGACCCGGTCCAGATCCCCACGACCGTCCGTCACGTTCGCGCATTCCTGCCGGTGCATCGAGACCGCGGGGCTGTGCGTGGTGGTGAATCCGATCACCTCGTCCCCGGGCAGGGGGAGGCAACAGCGGGCCAGCCGGACCGGAAGGTCGGTCCGGCCGTCGACCGCGGCCATCCCTGCCCAGACCTGCGGCTCGTTCCCGCCGTCCGACCGGTGCCGGC
The DNA here is from genome assembly GCF_920656135.1 of Frankia sp. Cppng1_Ct_nod. Lineage (NCBI taxonomy): Bacteria > Bacillati > Actinomycetota > Actinomycetes > Frankiales > Frankiaceae > Frankia > Frankia sp. Cppng1_Ct_nod. The sequence continues at coordinate 10,414 of NZ_CAKKTK010000033.1, forward strand.
CCCGCCGATGGTGCGCGGCCGACGTCGGAGTCCGCGTGGAACGGCGGGGAACGGGATCCCCGATGGATACCGGATGACGCGACGCATGGCCGCTGTCCCGCGAGGCCGCGTATTCGAGAAGCCCGCCTTCGAGGACCTCATCCGTGGGGACGTCCGTGGGGACGTCCGTGGGGACGTCCGTGGGGACGTCCCCGTCCCGTCGCTGCCGCGCGAGCCTACGACGGATCTTGACCCTGGCACGGGATGTCTTGACGAAGTCCAACCAGTCCTCGGAGGGTCCGGCCGTCGGTAGTCCGGAACGCAGAATCTCCACCACGTCACCGTTGCGCAGCCGGGTGTGCAACGGCACCAGCCGGCCGTTGATCCGGGCGCCGATGGCCCGGTGCCCCAGTTCCGTGTGGACGGCGTAGGCGAGGTCGACCGGCGTGGCCCGGGCGGGCAACGCGATGATCCTGCCCTTGGGAGTGAAGGTGAGAACCTCGTCCGAATCGAGATCAGCCGACAACGACTCGAGGAACTCGCCCGGGTCCTTGGCCTCCCCCTCCCACTCGAGGAGGCTGTGCAGCCAGGCGAGACCCTCCAGACGGGCGCCGTCCGCGGACGGTCCGACCGGCCGCGCGATGATCCCGGTTTCGGCGAGCCGATGCATCCCCTCCGTGCGGATCTGGATGTCAACGGGTTTCCCGGACCGGTCCATGACGGTCGTGTGCAGCGACTGGTACATGTTGAACTTGGGCATGGCCACGAAGTCACGCAGCCGCCCAGCCGCCGGCCGCCACATCGTATGCACGATTCCAAGAACCTCGTAGCAGTCAGTAACGGAATCAACGAGGACGAGGACCCGGACGATGTCGTTGTAGTCCCGCGCTTCCCAGCCACGTTCCTGCGCCCGCTTATAGATCGAGAACAGATGGCTGGTCCGGGCCGAGACCTGGCTGGAGATCCGTGCGTCCGCCAGACCGTCGCGGAGCTCATCCATGATCGCCGCAAGCTGACCGGACTCACGCTCCGCGGCCGTGAACTCGTCGACCATCAGCTGGGTACGCCGGTGTTCGTCGGGATGGAGAACAGCGAACGAACGGTCTTCCAATTCCCTCTTGATGACGCTGACGCCGAGCCGGTGTGCCAGTGGCGCGAGGATTTCCAGAGTCACCTGAGCGATACGCGCCTGTTTGACTGGCGACTTGAAACCCAGGGTCCGCATGTTGTGCAGGCGGTCGGCAATCTTGATGACCAGGACCCGGTAGTCCTTGGCCAGGGCGACGATCAGCTTGCGCAGCGTCTCCGCCTCGGCTGCATTGCCGAACCGCATCTTGTCGAGCTTGGTCACGCCGTCAACGATGTTGGAGACCTCCGGGCCGAAAGCCTCGGCGGCGGCATCCAGGGTATAGCCGGTGTCCTCGACGGTGTCGTGCAACAGGGCGGCAACGATCGTGGTGGTGTCCACCCCGAGCTCGGCGAGGATCCGGGTGACCGCCAACGGATGGGTGATGTACGGATCGCCGCTATGTCGCGTCTGACCGGCATGCAGCCTGTTCGCCACGTCATAGGCGTGGATGACAAGGCCGATATCGGCCTTGGGATGGTGCTCGCAGTGCATGTCGATGATGTCTCGCAACGGAGGCGGCACCGGGGGGGCTGCTCGGGACGCCGCCATGCGGCGGGCGAGATGGGCAAGGCGTGTGCCGGCCAGCCAGGCGACGGCCAGCGTACGCGTGGCCTCCCCCCCACCGGGGCGTTCCACTCCCCCGGTTGAGCGTTCCATCCGCGCGGGCCGAGCCGCGCCCTGCATCCCCGCACCTACGATCTCGGCGTCCACAGCGCCCCCCCTTAACACATCTCAGCGCGGAACGGGCCGGCGAGCCACGCATCCGCAGGCGATGATCTGCCGCCGTGCCGACATCGACGACGGACGGTCGGCCGCCGCAACCCACCCCCGGGAACCGGCGCACCACGTCGCGACGTCATCATGTTCAGCCCCGTACGCCCGAGGTCACCCGGTAGCAGTCATACACGCCGTCGATGGACCGCACCGCATCCCGGATGTGTCCGAGATGTTTGGCGTCCCCCATCTCGAAGGTGAAGCGGCTGACCGCGACCTGGTCACGGGTGGTGGTCACGGATGCCGACAGGATGTTGACGTGGTGGTTGGTCAGCACCCGGGTGACGTCGGACAGCAGCCGGGTGCGGTCCAGCGCCTCGACCTGGATGACGACGAGGAACACCGAACCCGACGACGGTGCCCATTCGACCGGCACCGTCCGGTCGTGGGGACCGCCTCGCAGGGTCGCGAGGTTCGAGCAGTCCGCACGGTGCACCGATACGCCCTTCCCCCGGGTGACGAATCCGGCGATCGCGTCCCCGGGCATGGGCATGCAGCAGCGGGCGAGCTTCGCCCACACGTCCTCGGAGCCACTGACAATCACCCCTGGATCGCCGGCGGACCGCTGCAGCGCACGGGTGGGCAGTGCGGTCTCGGCGACGTCCTCGGCCGCGCCCTCGGGCCCCCCGAGCGCCGCCACCAGACGGCCCACCACCTGTTGTGCGCTGAGGTTGTTCTCCCCGATCGCGGCATACAGCGCGGAGACGTCCGGGTAGCGAAGATCCTTGGCCAGGGTCAGCAGGACGTCGCCGGTCATCAGACGGGTCAGCGGGAGACCGTGGCGGCGCATCATCCGGGCGATGGCGTCCCGCCCGGCGACGATGGCGTCCTCCCGTCGCTCCCGAGCATGCCACTGGCGGATCTTCGTGCGGGCCCGAGACGAGCGGACGAAGGTCAGCCAGTCCTCGCTCGGGCCTGCCGAGTGCGCCCGCGACGTGAAGACCTCGACGGTGTCCCCGTTGTCGAGTGCGGTGTCGAGGGCCGCAAGCCTGCCGTTGACCCGGGCACCCACACACTGGTTCCCCACGTCGGTGTGGACGGCATAGGCGAAGTCGACCGGGGTCGCGCCCTCCGGCAGTGCGATCACGTCGCCCTTGGGGGTGAAGACGAAGACCTCGTCGGTGTGCAGGTCGAACCGCAGGCTGTCGAGGAACTCACCGGGTTCGGCGGTCTCCCGCTGCCAGTCGAGGATCTGGCGCAACCACGCCGTCGGGTCGTTGGCGGACCGTCCGCCCTTACCCGCCCGGCCGGTCGTCCTGGATCCGGTCGCCGCCCTCGAGCCGACCGCCCTCGAACCGACCGCCCTGGAGCCACCGTCCGCGAGCCCGAGTGGCGAGGCCTTGGCCGTACCCGACGGCTGCGCGGCGACGCCGTCCTCCTTGTACTTCCAGTGCGCCGCGATCCCGTACTCGGCCCGGTTGTGCATCGCATGCGTCCGGATCTGCAGTTCCACGGGCTTGCCCTCGGGCCCGATCACCGTCGTGTGCAGGGACTGGTACATGTTGAACTTGGGCATCGCGATGTAGTCCTTGAACCGGCCCGGAATCGGCTTCCAGTTCGCGTGGATCGTGCCCAGGGACGCATAGCAGTCGCGGACGGAGTCGACCAGTACGCGGATACCGACGAGATCATAGATGTCGTCGAACGAGCGGCCGCGCACCACCATCTTCTGGTAGATCGAATAGTAGTGCTTGGGACGCCCCGTGACCACGGCCTTGATCCTGGCGTCGGTGAGATGCTTCTGCACGTCCGTGACCACACCGGTGAGGTAGGTGTCGCGGCTCGGCGCGCGGTCGGCCACCAGCCGGACGATCTCGTCGTAGCGCTTCGGGTAGAGGGTCGCGAAGGCGAGGTCCTCCAGCTCCCACTTGAGCGAGTTCATTCCGAGGCGATGGGCCAGCGGCGCGTAGATCTCCAGCGTCTCCCGGGCCTTGCGCTCCTGCTTGTGCTCGGGCAGGAAGCGCAGGGTCCGCATGTTATGCAGCCGCGCGGCAAGTTTGATCACCAAGGCCCTCGGGTCCCGGGCCATCGCGACCACCATGCGGCGGATCGTCTCCGCCTGGGCGCCTTCACCGACCTTGACCCGGTGCAGCTTCATCACCGCGTCGAGAAGCAGCGCCACATGGTCGCCGAACTCGTCGCGGATACGGTCCAGGGTCATCCCCGCCTCACCCACGGTGCCGTGTAGCAGGGCCGCACACAGCGTCGGGGTGTCCATTCCGAGGTCGGCAAGAATGCTCGCAACCGCGACGGGATGAGTGACATAGGGATGCCCCGACAGGCGGACCTGCCCGGCGTGCACCCCCGCCGCGGTCTCGAACGCGTGGTGCACAGGACCGACATCGGCACGGGGATGGTTCGCGAGCAGACCGCGCAACACCGCGTCGAGCACGGACGGCGGGGTCGCGCGGTGCACGGTGAGCCGGGAGAACCGCCCACGCACCCTGCGGGGAAGGGGCGGTGACTCGTGGCCCAGCCGTGGGACCACCGGGGAGGCATCGCCGGGGCCGGACTCCCCATGATCGATCAGGAGTCCGGCCGACGGGGTTTCGTCGGCGGGCCCGTGTCGGTGGCCGCAATCCCCGGAGGCGAGCGCGGCGTGTTCGCCTGCCGTCAACGACTCCCGCATGGTCGTCGCGACAGGCTCGGACGCTCCGGTGGTCACCGGTGCTGCCTCGGGCACGGGCCGCTCCTACTTCATCTAAGACCTCTGAGGTTAACGCTGAGTGGGTTGCCC
>NZ_CAKKTK010000033.1:15703-46743 GCF_920656135.1 Frankia sp. Cppng1_Ct_nod
AACCCCGGCCGGATACGCGCGGATCACATAAAGGTCACAGAGTCAGGCGCAGGCGGATGGAGACACTGATAGCCGGCCACCCGGACGGCTATCGGCGACAACCACTCACACTTCCATGATCGAAGAAATCGCGAGGGGCGCCAACCGGTCACGTCCCGAAAGGAAAGCGAGTTCCATCAGGACGGCGAGCCCAAGAACCTCGGCGCCGGACTGACGCACCAGTTCGGCGGCGGCGACGGCCGTACCACCGGTGGCCAGAACGTCATCGACGAGCAGGACCCGGTCACCGGGCCCGAACGCGTCGGCCTGCACCTCCAGCGTCGCCGTGCCGTACTCCAGATCATAGGTCCTGCTGATCGTCTCGCCTGGCAGCTTGCCCTTCTTGCGGATGGGCACGACACCGATGCCGGTCCGGTAGGCGACCGGAGCCGCCAGCAGGAACCCTCGTGCCTCGATGGCCGCCACCACGGTGGCCCCGTGGCTGCCGGTCGTGGCGGCGAGCTCGTCGATGACCACCGCGAAGGCCGCCGGTGCCATCAGCAGGGGAGTGATGTCCTTGAAGACCACCCCGGGCTTGGGGAAGTCCGCAACGTCTCGAACATGGGCTCTCAGCACATCCGCGGCACGGGACGCGGTGCCGGTGGAGGCGCTGGTCGTCAGGTTTGGCTCGATGGTCGTCACCGCCGCTTTTTACCGCCTGGACGACCTTTTCTGCCGGAACGCCGTGCCGACGGTGGACGGCGCGCCGCGGCGGGCCGGCCCGGCCGGGCCCCGGCGACCGCCGGTTCACGGACACCCGTGGGCTCCTCACGGCCGCGTTCCGGCACGTCCGCGGTACCGGTCGGGGTGGACCGACCGCCGACCCCGGCCTGGACCCGGGACGGCTTCGTGGCCTCACGCGCGGCCGACGCCCGCTGGCGGGCCACCCGCTTGTCCAGGTCCTTCACGGCCGGTTCGTTCTTCTTCAGATCCACCAACAGCGGCGTCGCGACGAACAGCGACGAGTAGGTGCCCGAGGCGATACCGACGAACTGCGCGAGGGCGAGGTCCTTCAGGGTTCCTGCGCCCAGCAGGCCGGCACCGATGAACAGCAGCGAACCAACCGGTATCAGCGCGATGAGCGAGGTGTTGAGGGACCGCACCAACGTCTCGTTCAACGCGTCGTTGGTGGCCTCCGCATAGGTGCGTCGGCTGCTCGTGGCCATCCGGACGGTGTTCTCCCGTACCCGGTCGAAGACGACGACCGTGTCATAGAGGGAGAACCCCAAGATGGTGAGCAGGGCGATCACGGTCGCGGGGGTGACCTGGAAACCCACCAGCGAGTAGATGCCCATCGTGACAATCAGGTCGTGGACGAGTGAAGCCATCGCGGCGAGCGCCATCTTCCACTCGAACCGGACAGACAGATAAACCATCACGAGCACCAGGAACACCACGAGTCCCTGCAGTGCCTTGCTGGTGATGGTCGACCCCCACGACGCGCCCACCGTCGAGATGTCGATGTCGTTGGCGGAGACCGCGAACCGCTGCTGGATCGCTTCCTGTAGCTGACTGGTCTGCGCCTCGGTCAACGTCGGGGTCTGCACCCGGAACTGGTGGGAGGTGTCCAGTTTCTGGATCACCGAGTCGGCCGGCTTGACCCCGACCGAGGACAGCGTCGCCTCCGCCTCCGCCACCGGCCTGCCACCCGACGGGAACTGGAAGAGCGCACCGCCCTTGAAGTCGATCCCCAGGGAGAAGCCCCGGATCGCCATGCTGGCGATGCAGATGGTCAGCAGCACGCCGGAGGCGATGTACCAGAGCCTGCGCCGGCCGACGAAATCGACGTGGAACTCACTGCGGTAGAGCCTGCTGGCCCAGGACATTTCTACTCCCCCTGCCCCGCGCCGGGCGGACCCGACCGTGATGACCCCGGATCCTGTGATGACGGCGAATCGGACGATCGTGAACCCGCCTTGCCCAGGGAGACCGGGGTCTGCTCACGCCCGGTTGGACGCGGGCGGGAAAGTGGTTCCTCAGGGCGCCGCCGACCGACCGCGGTGCTGGTGAGGCCGGAGAAACGACTGGTGGCAAAGAACGGCCTGCGGACGAGGAGCGAAACCACCGGTTTGGTGAAGATGAACATGATGAGCACGTCGACCAGGGTCGACAGCCCGAGAGTGAAGGCAAATCCACGGACGGAGCCGACGGACAGGATGTAGAGCACGGCGGCGGCCAGGAAGGAGACCGTGTCCGCGGAAAGCATGGTCCGCCGGGCCGACGGCCAGGCCCGGTCGACCGCCACCCGAACGCTGCGGTTCTCGCGAACCTCGTCCTTGATGCGTTCGAAGTAGACGACGAACGAGTCCGCGGTGACGCCGATGGCCACGATCAGGCCGGCGATACCGGCAAGGGTGAGGGTGAACCCGATCAACTTACCGAGCAGCGCGACAGAGCCGTACACGAGCAGTCCACTCACCGCGAGAGAACTGATCACCACGATCCCGAGAGCCCGGTAGTACAGGAACGAGTAGAGCGTCACCAGCGCAAGACCGAGAGCCCCCGCGATCAGGCCCGCGGTCAGCGAGTCCTGCCCCAGGGTCGGGGAAACCGATTCGGCGCTGGACTGCTCGAACGCCAGCGGCAGGGCGCCGTAACGCAGGACGTTGGCAAGATCCTGGGCACTGGACTGGGTGAACGAGCCCGATATCTGGGCGTCTCCGGCGATACGGTCGTTCGTGGTGGGAGCCGACTGCACCACGCCGTCCAGGACGATGGCCACCTGCTTGCCGATCGTCTTCTCGGTCAGCTTGGTGAACTTCGTCTGCCCGCCACCGGTGAAGCTGACGTTGACGATCCACTCGCCGGTACTCACCGACGTGGTGCCGCCGGAACTCGCGAGCCCGGCTGTGGCCGACTTCACATCGGTCCCCACGACCTGTGCGGGCATCAGCAGGTACTTGGTCGTGCCGCTGCGGTCACAGGCAGCAACCCAGTCCGATGGTCGGTCCATGCTCGCCGTCCGGCTGCGCACGTCCGACGCTGCGCAGGTCAGGCTTTGGAACCGGACCACGACATCGTCGGGCGGGGTGGCGTCGGCCGCCTGCGGCGACTGGGCTGGTGTCGACTGGGCTGGTGTCGACTGGGCTGGTGTGACCGCCGGCGGGGACGACGCCGCGGGCGCGGGCGAAGCGGTCGGTGCGGGCGAAGCCGACGCGACCGCTGCCCTCGGCGATGCCGACGCGACCGGCGATGTCGACGCGACAGATGAAATCAACGCGGCCTGCGCAAACAGTCCGCTGCCGACCACATCCGACCGGGTCGTGGTCGACGCCGATGGGTTGGCGCCGGCGTGGGCACCGGCGGACGAGGTGGGGGTTGGTGCGGTGGGGGCCGGTGCGGTGGGGGCCGGTGCGGTGGTCGGGACACCGGACGGGGTCGCGCCCGGGGTCGAGGTCGATGCGGCTGTCGGCGCGGCCGTCGGGGTGGGAGCAGGCGCCGGAGCGGCGGCCGCGGACGTGTAGACCTCACGGAAACGCAGTTCGGCGGTCTGTCCCACCAACTGGACGACGTCGTTACGGCCCCGGCCCGGAACCGAGATCTCGATCTGCGTTCCATTGCGCTTGACCTCGGCCTCGGCGACACCGAGACCGTTGACCCGCTCACGGATGATGTCGACCGCCTTGTCCACGGCCCCGCTGTCAACCGCCCGACCCGCCTCGGTCGACCGGGGCGTGAGGATCACGCTGGTGCCGCCCTGGAGGTCAAGGCCCAGCCTGGGCGTCCAGGTACCGGTCAGCGCCATCGCGCCGTAGAGCAGCGCCAGGATGGCGCAGAGGACCCCGATGCGGGCCCAGGCGGGGCGCGTGGCCTTACGCCGTGGCCTTGACCCTCGTGCCAACGGATGTCCCTTCGTCACGCGCCGCTGCGCTCACTCGCTACCTGGTGGATCTGTCGGATGGACGGGATCCGTCCACGACCCGGGGGGACCTGGGTGGACCTGGGTGGACCAATCTCGCAGCACCCGATGGCCCGACCGCGCCCAAGGTATCGGAACGACTGTCAAACTCGATGCTTTCCGATACCACATTTCCGATGCCGATGTTGCTGCCGTCGGTCATACCGGTTTCAGCCCTGGGGCGCTCTCAGGGCTTGCCCGACCCCTTACCCGGTGTCGAATCACCGGGCTCATCCGGATGATCCGGTTTTTCCCGGTCCGACTCGTCCTGACTGATGTTCTTGGTCATGTCGATATACGGCTCGTCCGAACCTCGCCCGCCGGCCTCGGTGTCGTCGGCCGGGTGGTCGACCACCGTCTCATCATGATGATGGCCTTCGTGGTCATGGTCGTGACCTTCGTGGTCATGGTCGTGACCTTCGTGGTCCGGCGTCTCCGTGTCCGGCGACGAGACGACCCGGGCCACCGCCCCGCGGGCGAAGCGGCAGACCACATCCGGCGCGACCTCCAGCAGCAGATCGCCGTCGTCGACCTCGACCACCGTCGCGTACAGCCCGGCCGTGGTCACCACCAGTGTCCCGGGAGCAAGCGAGGCCAAGGTCTGCTGTTGCGCGCGCTGACGGCGCCGTTGGGTCGACATGAAGAAGAAGACGAGCGCGACAATAATGATCAGCGGAAGGAAACCGCCGATCCCACTACTGCTCTGTTGGGCCACCGCCTCGGTGACCGCGAATACCTGCACGTCCACGTCCTCCCATGTTGTGCGGCCGATCGTACGTACCGACCGCGGGCGTGTGACGCGCAGGCCCCAGGATTTGCCTTACGGGTTGGCCGGGGACGGCACGATCACCACCCCCGCGGGCCGCCACGGCTTGCAGGACCGTCAGCCGGGTTCACCATCGTCGAGCAGGAAGATCGGCGCCTGCGAACGCCCCAGGCCGCCGTCCACCGGATCAAGACCGAGGTGGGTGAAGGCGGCCGGAGTGGCCACACGACCCCGGGGAGTCCGGGCGAGCAGGCCCGCACGCACCAGGAACGGTTCGGCCACCTCCTCGACCGTATCCGGCTCCTCCCCCACGGCAACCGCCAGGGTGGTGAGGCCCACCGGCCCGCCACCGAAGCGGCGCACCAGCACCTCCAGCACCGCACGGTCGAGCCGGTCCAGACCGAGAGCGTCGACGTCATAGACGCGCAGCGCGGCTCGGGCGACCTCACGGGTGACGATCCCGTCCGCCCGCACCTCGGCGTAGTCGCGCACCCGGCGCAGCAACCGGTTGGCGATCCGCGGAGTGCCGCGGGACCGGCCGGCGACCTCACTCGCGCCGTCGCCGGTGAGGCGCACTCCCAGCAGCCCCGCCGACCGGTTGAGCACGCTGGTCAACTCGTCCGGATCGTAGAAGTCCATATGGGCGGTGAAACCGAACCGGTCCCGCAGCGGGCCGGTCAGCAGGCCCGATCGGGTGGTCGCGCCGACCAGCGTGAACGGGGCGATGTCCAGCGGGATCGCGGTCGCGCCGGGGCCCTTGCCGAGCACGACGTCGACCCGGAAGTCCTCCATCGCGGCATAGAGCAGCTCCTCCGCAGGGCGCGCGATGCGGTGGATCTCGTCGAGGAACAGCACCTCACCCGGGGAGAGCGCGGTGAGGATCGCCACGAGATCCCCGGCACGTTCCACCGCCGGGCCGCTGGTCATCCGCAACGGCACCGACAGCTCCCGGGCAATGATCATTGCAAGGCTGGTCTTGCCCAGCCCGGGCGGCCCGGAGAGCAGGACATGATCAGGTGGGCGACCGCGGGCCCGCGCACCCTCAAGCATGATCGTAAGCTGCTCGCGCACCTTCTGCTGGCCGATGAACTCCGCCAGCGTCCCCGGCCGCAGACCGGCCTCGAACGCCTGTTCCTCCGGCCCCGCCACCGGTGAGATCAGACCGTCGACATCCATCGGCCGTCCTACCGGGGCCGCAGTGCGGCCAGCGCCCGGCGCAGCAACACACCCACCGCGTCCGCACCCTGCTGATCACTGTCGCCGTCCCGCACCGCCACCACGGCATCCTCCGCCTCACGCGCGGTGTAGCCGAGACCGAGCAGCGCGAGGCGGACCTGCTCGGCCGCGGAAGGGGCACCCGCGGCGGGCGTCGGCGCAGCGGAACCGTCGGCATCCGCACCGGTGTGGTCCGGGCCACCCGCCGCCGGCAGCGACGCGGACGGCCCGATCCGGTCCTTCAGGTCGAGGACGATGCGCTGCGCGCCCTTGCGGCCAATACCGGGGACCTTCGTGAGAGCCGCCAGATCCTCGCTCGCGACCGCGCGGCGCACACCGTCCGGGCTGTGGACGCCGAGCACGGCCTGGGCAAGTCTGGGGCCTACGCCGGACGCACTCTGCAGCGTCTCGAAGACGTCGCGCTCGTCAGCGTCGGCGAAACCGTAGAGGGTCAATTCGGTCTCGCGGACGACCAGGGTGGTGACCAGGCACGCGTGCTGCCCGACCCGCAGCCGGGCCAGGGTCGCCGGGGTGCACTGCACCAGCAACCCGACCCCGCCGACCTCGACGACGGCGGCGTCGGGTGACAGTGCCGCGACCGTTCCCGACACGGATGCGATCATCGGCGCGCACCCTCCCCGGTCCCGGTTGGGGAACCGGAACCGGTACCGGCGGGGCCGCGCCGGGCGGCCGCCTGCATCCTGGCCAGCGCCGGCCCCCGCCACAGATGACACAGGGCGAGGGCCAGAGCGTCCGCTGCGTCGGCCGGTCGTGGCGGTTCGGAAAGTCCCAGCAGCCGACTCACCATGAACGTGACCTGGGTTTTGTCCGCCCGACCGCTGCCGCTGACCGCGGCCTTCACCTCACTGGGCGTGTACAGCGCCACCGGCAGGCCCCGGCGGGCGGCGGTGACGATCGCCACCGCTCCGGCCTGCGCGGTACCCATGACCGTCCGCACGTTCGCCTGACTGAACACCCTCTCGACCGCGACCGCGTCCGGGTTGTGCCGGTCGATCCACTCAACCAGGCCACGCTCCAGAGCCCACAGCCGCGCGGCGATGTCGTCGGCTGCCGGGGTGCGCAGCACACCGACCTCGACCAGGGATGTCTCCTGGCCGGGCCCGCCGTCGACCACCCCGAGCCCGCAGCGCGTAAGCCCCGGATCGACCCCCAGCACCAGCACCAGCGCCCTCCCACCGACCAGCCGTCCGAAACAGTGCGTCCGAAACAGTGCGTCCGAAACAGTGCGACCACCGACTCGTCCGCCACGATTGTGACACGACTGAACGTCTGTTCGATCCTAACGACACACCCGGGTACATGCGCGCCCTGCCTCGGCGAAAGCCACCCGAGCCCGCCCTGCCGGTACAAGTACCGGTACCGGTCGGCATACCGTGAGACAGCCACCGGGCGCGGGCGGCCCTGGTCCGCGATCTCCAGTACCCCGAGCCACCGCTCCACCCAGTGGGACCTCCAGTCGCCGGGGGTGGCCGATGCCGCGGCGCTGGTAGAGCACATCGCGGACCAATTCGATCTTTCATGACAGGCGTACCTGAGCTGCGGGGGGTATCCACGAGCGGTCAGCGAGCAGGACCGTTCGGGTGTCGTCAGTGAAGCGTTCCTGACCGACCTTGAGCAGTGGCTGCACCGTGATGTCGACCGCAACGCCCCCGAAGAGTCGATTCCCCAGCTACTCGGCGGGCTCCACTCCCGGACCGGGGCACCCCTGAACCGCAGCCGGACGTCAACCGATCTGGGCTACCACTCACGCCAGTCGTTCGATCTGCGACTGGTCAAACTGGTCCGCGCCTTCGGCGCGGTCTGGTGCCACCAGGTGACGAAGGAAGGATGCCGCGTGCCCGGTGCCCTCGCCAAGCTGTACCTGTCTGATCCGATCATGGCCTGGTTGGGCCCGAGGCCCGCACGATCGAGAACACGTTCGGACGGGGCGTCGTGGCCACAAAGAACATCACCGACACAACTCAGGCGAGCTGGGCGATACCCGCACCACTGGTCGCGCTCCTGCTGAGCTGACCCGGTACCGCCCACGCACCGACACACCTCAGGCCGACACCAGCTCCATGATCTCATCGGAGATGTCCGCGTTGAACCAGACGTTCTGGACGTCGTCGAGATCCTCGACCGCCTCGACGAGCTTGAGGACCTTGCGCGCCGACTCCTCGTCCAACGGGACGCTGACGCTCGGGAGCCACGACAGGTCCGCCGACGAGACCGCAAGGCCCGCGTCGGCAGCGGCGACACGCACCGCGTTGAGGTCCGTGGCCTCCGAGACGACCTCGAAGGAGTCACCCAGGTCGTTGACCTCCTCCACGCCCGCATCGAGCACCGCGGCCAGCACGTCGTCCTCGCTGAGCCCGGGCGTCTTCGCTACGAGAACCACGCCCTTGCGGTTGAACAGGTATGAGACCGACCCGGGATCCGCCACGGTGCCACCGTTGCGGGTGATCGCGACCCGGACGTCGGACGCGGCCCTGTTACGGTTGTCGGTCAGACACTCGACCAGGACGGCCACACCGCTCGGCCCGTACGCCTCGTAGGTGATCTCCTCATAGCTGGCGCCGCCGGCGAGTTCCCCCGAACCCCGTTTCACAGCCCGGTCGATGTTGTCGTTGGGCACCGACTGCGACTTGGCCTTGGCGATCGCGTCCGCGAGCGTCGGATTCCCGGCCGGGTCCCCGCCGCCGGTCTTCGCGGCCACCTCGACCGTCTTGACCAGCTTCGCGAACAGCTTCCCTCGCCGCGCGTCGATGACCGCCTTCTTGTGCTTGGTGGTCGCCCACTTGGAGTGACCGCTCATGCCTTGCCCCTCACCTGTCCCGGCCCATGCCTTCCACGGTTTTCTTCCACGGTTTCGCGCTTTCCACGATGTCGACGAACAGTTCGTGCATCCGTGTGTCGCCCGTCAGCTCCGGGTGGAACGCGGTTGCCAGCACATTGTCCTGCCGAACCGCGACAGTCCTGTCACCCACCCTGCCGAGTACCTCGACCTCATCCCCGACCTTCTCCACCCACGGTGCCCGGATGAAGACCGCCCGAACCGGACCGCCCGCAACACCCGCAAGGTCGAGCTCCGCCTCGAACGAGTCGACCTGCCGGCCGAAGGCGTTGCGCCGCACCACAACGTCCAGACCGCCGAGGAGCGGCTGGTCGGGCCGGCCGTCCAGAACGTCCCGCGCGAGCAGGATCATGCCGGCGCACGAACCGAAAACCGGCAGCCCGTCCACGATTGCGCCACGCAGCGGCTCGAGCAGGTCGAACACCCGCAGCAGCCGACCGATCGTCGTGGACTCCCCACCGGGAAGCACCAGCCCGTCCACCCCATCGAGATCGGATGCGCGGCGGACCTCCACGGCGTGCGCACCGACCGCGAGAAGCGCCCGGACATGTTCACGGACATCGCCCTGCAAAGCCAGCACACCCACCCGTGGCGCATCCGTTCGTGGCATTGCCACCCCGGCGTCGCTCACCAGCCACGATCGGCGAACCGGGCCGCGGGCTCCAGCTCGCTGGCGTTGATGCCGACCATCGCCTCCCCAAGCCCGCGCGAGACCTTGGCGAGGACGTCTGCGTGGTTGTACATGGTGGTGGCCTCGACAATCGCCCGCGCCCGCCGTGCCGGATCACCGGACTTGAAGATGCCCGAGCCGACGAACACGCCGTCCGCTCCCAGCTGCATCATCAGCGCGGCGTCCGCGGGTGTCGCGATGCCACCGGCGGTGAACAGCACGACCGGGAGCCGGCCGAGCCGGGCCACCTCCGCCACGAGTTCGTACGGGGCACGCAGCTCCTTGGCCGCGGAGTACAGCTCGCTCGGGTCCAGCGCGGACAGGCGGGCGATCTCCCCCCTGATCGTGCGCATGTGCACGACCGCGTTGGAGACCTCGCCGGTGCCCGCCTCACCCTTCGAGCGGATCATCGCCGCGCCCTCGCCGATGCGGCGCAGCGCCTCCCCCAGGTTGGTCGCACCGCAGACGAACGGGACGGTGAACGACCACTTGTCGATGTGGTGGTGCGGGTCGGCGGGGGTGAGGACCTCGGACTCGTCGACGTAGTCGACCCCGAGTTCCTGGAGCACCTGGGCCTCGACGAAGTGGCCGATACGCGCCTTGGCCATGACCGGGATCGACACCGCCTCGATGATCCCCTCGATCATCTCGGGGTCGCTCATCCGGGCCACGCCACCCTGTACGCGGATGTCGGCCGGAACCCGTTCCAGTGCCATCACCGCGACCGCGCCCGCGTCCTCGGCGATCCGCGCATGGTCGGCCGTGACCACATCCATGATCACGCCACCCTTGAGCATCTCCGCCATGCCCCGCTTGACTCGTGCCGTCCCTACGTGGGTCCCACCGACGCCGGGGACCTCGGCCGCCGGCGCGGGCCCGCGCCGCGGCTGGGCAGACTCGGGTGCGGTCAGGCCGTCGGACATGGCGCGCCTCTCTGTAGCCAGGATCTGTTCTGTAGCCAGGATCTGTCGGTGGTGCCGGAATCGGTGGTGCCGGAATCGGTGGTGCCGGAATCGGTGGTGCCGGAATCGGTGGTGCCGGAATTCGGTCCGAACGTACCTCCGTCCCCGCTCCGGACGAACGTCGACAAACCGGGACCTCCGCGGGCCGGACCGCACCGGACATGCGAATTCGGCCGGACGGGGGACGTCCCATCGTACGGCCGGAGCGCCGGCTGGGGCCGCGCTGGTCGGACACGGTCGATTTCGACGTGCAGACCGATTTCGACGTGCACCCGATCTCGGCGCGTCCACCCTCCGGCGGCCGACTCCACCAGGCACGGCACACTACGAAGTGAATCCACCGAACTCCGACATGTCACCGTCCAGCCTGCCGCCGTCGTCGGCACCCATGCTGTCGTTCGTGCTGTCGTTCGTGCTGTCGTTCGTGCTGTCGTTCGTGCTGTCGTTCGTGCTGTCGTTCCTGTTGTCGTTCCTGTTGTCGGAGTCGCCCCGCTCCGGCAGGGCATCGTCGATCTCGAAGTAGGCCGGCAGCCCGCGGCGTCCGGACAGGCGCAGCACCCGGACGATCCGCCGGCCGCGCAACGCCCGCACGTCGCGCACGGCGTCGTTGTGCAGTTGGCGTGCGAGGGCGACCCGGGCCGCGGCCACATCCACCGCGTGCAGGGCGTCCGGTGCCCGGTCCCCGGTCGCGGCGACCGCCGGTGACCGCAACGCCCGGCTGAGCGCGTTCTCGACCGCTTCGACGTCGTTGTCCAGCGGGCCGCCGGCGGCACGCCCCACGTGCGCCGACCGGGCACGGGCCACCGCCTCGCCCAGTTCCGCCAGCTCGCAGCGCCGCGCGAGGTCCCCGGCCGCGTCCACGCGCAACGCCAGCTGGCTGGTGAGACCCGCGCGGGCGTCGGTGACCCGCACCGCGAGGCGGTCGAGGCGGCTGGCGAGCCAGGTGAGATAGGTGGCGATCATGACGACGACCGCAACCGTAACGACAACGAGGGTCACCTCGCGCAGCGTAGTCAACATCGAGTGAGCCCGCGCCGCCAGGGACGGTCATCATCACGCAGAATGACGAATTGTCTCCTGGTCGGTACTCGCCGCTACCGAAACGGGCGTATCCCCTGCGACCATCTCGTACACCCCGACGATCTGCTCCGCGATCACCGGCCAGTCGTAGGCGGCGACCGCGGCGCGTCCCCGCTCGGCGAGCAGGTGTCGTTCGCCCGGATCGGCGAGCAGGTCGGCAAGTGCCCGGGCAAGGCCCTCGGTGTCCCCCACCGGGAACAACCGGCCCGCATGGCCGTCGTCCAGGACGCGGCGGAACGCATCGATGTCACTGGCCACCACCGGAGCGCCCACCGCCATCGCCTCCAGCAGGATGATGCCGAAGCTCTCCTGGCCGGTGTTGGGCGCGCAGTAGACGTCTCCGGAGGAGAACACCCTGGGCTTGTCCGCGTCGGAGACGAGCCCGAGCAGGGTCACCCGGTCCCGCAGGCCCGGGTCCACCCGGTCGAGCACCGCCTCGCTGTCGCCGGGGCCCGCAACCAGCAGCCGCGCGTCCCCGCACCGGTCCATCAGGGCCGGCAACGCCGCCACCAGCACGTCCAGGCCCTTGCGTGGCTCATCGATACGCCCGAGGAAGACGACGGTGGCACCGTTCGGGGTATGCGCGGGCAGCGGTGTCGCGTCCTGGAAAGCGCGTATCGACACGCCGTTGGGAATGAGGACCGCGTCCGCCCCGAGGTGCTCCACGATCGTTCGCCGGGCCGCCTCGGACACCGCGATGCGGGCCCGGACCTTCTCCATGGACGGCTGCAACGCACCGTGCGCGACCGTTAGGATCTTCGAACGCGGGTTGGCCGTGTGGAACGTGGCGACCATCGGGCCGTCCGCGAGCATGCACGCGAGCAGGCTCACGCTCGGCGCCGTCGGCTCGTGTACGTGCAGCACGTCGAAGTCGTTGTCACGCAGCCAGCGGCGAACCCGGGCCGCGGACACCGGGCCCATCAGCAGTCTGGCGACCGAACCGTTGTAGGGCACCGGCACGGCGTGCCCGGCGTCCACGGCATACGGCGGGAGTGTGTTCTCGTCGTTCACCGGAGTGATCACCGAGACGTCATGACCCATGTCAATCAGAGTCTCCGCCAGGTCACGGACGTGGACCTGCACTCCTCCGGGCACATCCCACGTATACGGGCAGGCGATTCCGATCTTCATCGTTGCGTCCCCTCGGGGACGTCCGGGCCGTCCGCCGCCGGGCCGTCCGCCCCGGACGGCGGCCCGTCGCGCCAGATGCGCTGGAGCATGTGCCAGTCCGTCGGATGGGACGCAACGCCCTCGGCAAAGGCGTCGGCCAGCGCCTGGGTCATCCGCGGCACATCGGTGTGCGCCACCGCCGGGTGGATCCGCACGCCCCAGCCGTCGGGGTCGAACCACAGTGTGGCCGGAAGCAGGGTCGCGCCGGTCCGCAACGCAAGGGCGGCCGGTCCGGGCGGCATCGTGGCGGTCGCGCCGAAGAAGGTGACCGCCACCCCCGCCTCGGACAGGTCACGGTCGGCCAGCAGGCACACCGTCCCGCCGGCGAGAAGGCGGTCGGCCAGCAGATCGAAGGGCGGCTGCTCGCCACCGGTCAGCGGGATGACCTCCATCCCGAGCGCGGAACGGAACCGCACGAAGCGGTCGAACAGCGATGTCGGTTCCAACCGTTCGGCCACCGTCGTGAAAGGCTCCCCGTTGGCGGCGAGCCAGGCCCCGGCGTGCTCCCAGTTGCCCATGTGCGGCAACGCGGCGATGGTGCCACGGCCGGAGGCGAGGGCGTCGCGCAACCTCGGTTCGTCCAGCATGCGCATACCTTCGACGATCCGGTCACGGGGCATGTCCTGCAGACGGAAGACCTCCAGCCAGTAGCGGGCGTAGGAACGCATCGCCATCCGGGTGAGGCGGTCGAGGTCGGTACCGGGCGGGACGGTACGCGACAGGTTGGAGCGCAGCCGGCGGACGCCCCGCCCGTCGCGACGGGTGGCAACGTCGGCCGCTGCCGTGAACGCCGCGGCGGCGACACGCTCGGGCAGGACCCGGACGACCCGCCAGCCCGTCGCATACGCCAGATCCGCCATCCGGGCACGCGGGATCTTCAAGACGGCCCGTTCCCGTCAGCGGACCCGCGTCGGCGCGCTCGGTTCGGCCCGATGGGGGGCCATGTCGGCGTCCTGAACACGCCGCAGATATTGCTTGTACACATGAACAATGCGTTGAGTCACCGTTAGTACGGTGGCCCCGACCAGGAACCACAACGCGGCCGGAAGAAGATACGGCACGCCCAGACCATAGAGACCGGCGGCGACCAGGACTATCAGTAGCCGCTCGCCGCGTTCCGCGAACCCGACATCACAGGTGAAGCCGAGCCCCTCGGCCCGGGCCTTGACGTACGAGGTGATCGAACCGGCCACCAGGCAGGTCAGGGCTGCGCCGCAGAGCGGCAGCGAGTCACCGTCACCGGCATACCAGATGACCAGCGAGCCGAAGATCGCCCCATCCCCGACCCGGTCGGACGTGGAGTCCAGGAACGCACCCCAGGGCGAGGAGATCCCGCGAGCGCGGGCGATCAGGCCGTCCAGCAGATCGGAGAAGACGAACAAGGTGATCACAAGGGCGCCGAGGAAGAAAACACCGCGGGTGAAGAAACCCAGCGCCCCGCCGACCACCCCGACGGTCCCCACGACGGTCACCACGTCCGGCGACACCGACGACCGGGCCAGTCGCTCGCCCAGGGGATCGAGCACGCGTTGAATCTGCGGTCGCGCCTTGCTAGCGAGCATGTCCGTCCCGTCGTGTACGTCCGGCACTGCCCTTTCACAGTACCGCCGACACGGTCAGTAACCATATAGCAGCTGGGCCAACATGGGTTGTTCACATCCGCGCTGAGGGGGAACCTTGTCCTCACAGCGTCATCCGCACAGCGTCATCCGCACAACATCGTCCGCACAACACCATCGCAGCGATACAGCGATACATGGACCAGCGTTCCGCCGACCGGCGGTTCGTGCAGGGGCCACAGCACAGTTCGTCACACAGCCGTCCACTGGTGACAGCCTTCCCACCCACCCAGTGGCCATGTCACACCGGGGAGGCACAGGTGCCGTCAACCACCCACCACACCCGTCCTGATCACCACCATGGCAGCGACGTGCGCAACATCGTCCTGGTCGGCCACACCGGCGCGGGCAAGACAACCCTCGCAGAGAACCTGCTGGCCGCGTCCGGCAACGGCGAATCGCACGGCCGGTCCACCGGTGCGCGCTACACCGACCACGACGATACCGAACACCGCCAACGCACGATCAACCTCACCGTGCTGTCCACCACGCACCGGGGTCTACGGATCAACCTGCTCGACACCCCGGGCCTCGCCGACTTCATCGGCGACCTGCGCGCCGGTCTGCGCGGCGGTGACGCGGCCCTGTTCGTGGTCAGCGCCCTCGACGGCGTCGACGGCTTCACCCGCCTGCTCTGGGACGAGTGCGCCGCCGCCGGGACACCCCGCGCAATTGTGATCACCAAACTCGACCGTCCCCGGGCCGATTTCGCCGCGACTCTCGCGACCTGCCAGAAGGTGTTCGGCGCCGGCGTGCTGCCCCTGTACGTGCCGCTGCCTGGCAATCCCGAGCCGGACAGCGGCGCCGCCTACCAGCTGGTCGACCTGCTCTCGGACAGCGGCGCCGACAGCGCGGACGAAGATGGCGCGAACGGGTCGGTCGGCGCCGCACGCAACGCCCTGATCGAGGGAATCATCGCCGAGAGCGAGGACGAGTCCCTGCTCGACCGGTACCTGGCCGGTGACACCCTCGAGACGAAGCTGCTGCTCGACGATCTGGAGACCGCGGTCGCACGCGGCCGGTTCTACCCGGTCCTACCGGCGGCCGGTGGCAGCGGGACCGGCGGCGCCATCGACGGGGCACTGGGAACCGCCGAGCTGCTGGACCTCTTCACGCACGCGTTCCCGTCCCCCGAAGAACACCTGCTGCCAGCCACCAGCCGGCCGGACGGCTCGTCCTGCCCACCTCTGTCAACCAACCCGGACGGTCCGCTGGCCGCCGAGGTCATCAAGACGACGACCGACCCCTATGTCGGTCGCATGTCGCTGATCCGGGTGTTCTCCGGGACCCTGCGCCCCGACATGGCCGTGCACGTCTGCGGGCACGGCCGGGCCGAGCGCGGTCATCCCGACCATGACGAGGACGGGAAGGTCGGGGCGATGTCCCGACCGGACGGCCGGTCTCGCCAGCAACCGGCCGAGGTGTGCCGGGCGGGCGACATCTGCGTCGTGTCGAAGCTCGCCACCGCCGAGACCGGCGACACCCTGTCGAGCCCGGACAGTCCCATCCTGTTCGAGGCCTGGTCGATGCCCCAGCCCCAGCTGCCCATGGCGATCCAGGCCCGGACGAAGAGCGCCGAGGACAAGCTGTCGACTGCGCTGACCCGCCTCATCGCCGAGGACCCGAGCCTGACCCTCGAGCACAGCGGCGAGACCGGGCAGCTCGTGCTGTGGTGTATGGGCGAGGCACACAGCGACGTGGTCATCGAACGGCTCCGGGACCGGCACGGGGTGGACGTGGAGAAGGTGCCGCTGCGGGTGCCGCTGCGGGAGACGCTACGCGGACCGGCCCGAGGCGCCGGCCGCCACGTCAAGCAGTCGGGTGGACATGGACAGTACGCAATCTGCCATGTCGAGGTGGAGCCGCTCCCGACCGGTTCCGGGCGGGAGTTCGTCGACGAGGTCGTCGGCGGCGCGGTCCCCCGCCAGTTCATCCCGTCGGTGGAGAAGGGCGTGTGGCGCCAGCTCGACCTCGGAGTGGCCGCCGGCCATCCGCTCGTCGATCTCCGGGTCCGCCTGGTGGACGGCAAAGCGCACTCGGTGGACTCCTCCGACGTCGCCTTCCAGGCCGCGGGCGCGCTGGCGCTTCGGGATGCCGCCCGCACCGCCGGGATCATCCTCCTCGAGCCCGTCCTGTCCGTGCGGGTACTCACTCCGGATGAGCATGTCGGCCCGGTGACCAGTGATCTTGCCGCGCGGCGGGGACGGGTCATCGGCATCGAACCGGTCGGTGGCGGGGACGAGGGCCGCACAGTCGTCCGGGCCGAAGTGCCGGAAACGGAGATGCTGCGGTACGCGGTCGACATCCGTTCCCTGACCCAGGGAACCGGATCGTTCTCCAGAAGTCAGCTACGTTACGAACCGGTGCCGGAGCACCTCGCCACCGAGCACCTCGCCACCGAGCACCTCGCCGCCAGGGCGAACGGGTAGCCCCTGTGTCACTCCGTCTCCTTCCACGCCGTCGCGGTGAGGTCACGGGTCTGGCCCAGCAACGCGGGCAGCACCCTGGTGCCGCCGACGACCGGCATGAAGTTGGTGTCACCACCCCAGCGCGGCACCACGTGCTGGTGAACGTGTTCGGCGATGCCCGCGCCCGCGACCAGGCCGAGGTTCATCCCAACGTTGAACCCGTGCGCGCCGCTGGCCCGCCGCAGCGCCCGCAGCGCGTGCTGGGTGAACAGGGCCATCTCGACGGCCTCGGCGTCAACGAGGTCGGCGTAGTCCGGGACGTGCCGATACGGCACGATCATGATGTGCCCGGAGTTGTACGGGTAGAGATTGAGGACGGCGTACACGGTGTCGCCCCTTGCGACGACCAGCCCCTCCTCATCCGACATGGACGGAATCTCACAGAAGGGGCAGTTCTCACCGGTCGGCCGGTTCTCGCCCTTGATGTAGGCCATCCGATGCGGTGTGTACAACCGGCGGAAGGCGTCCGGGCTGCCGACGCCCGCCTGCGCGTCAAGAGGGATGCCCTCCGGCGTGGTAGACGTCACATCCACGAACTGTCCGTTCCCTCCGTGCAACCTGGCGATGCGGTGTGACCGGACGGCGCAGTGTGACCGGACGGTACCGCCACGACCAGCGACCAACCTACTGACGTCCATCTGCCTACACCGGCGTGGGTGTCCCGTCAAAGAGCCTGGGACCCCGATGCTCATGCACCCTTTGGCCGAGCAGAGAAGAGAGGCTGACGGCGTGGGGGGGTCGCCGCCAACCTCTCCCCGGTAGCGTAAGCGGTTTCGAACCGCGGCGCCCGTACTATGACCGGAATCATTCAGCGTGTCGCCGCCGAGGCAGACCCGTCACGCCGGGTTCCCCGACGGCCGTTCCCGACGGCCGTTCCCGACGGCCGTTCCCGACGGCCGTTCCCGACGGCCGTTCCCGACGGCCGTTCCCGACGGCCGTTCCCGACGCGGTCGCCCACAACCACGCGTCAGCTACACACCTTCGCTTCGCATTCACATGGCGCCGTGCTGTGATGGGTGCGCACGATCCGGCAATCCATACGACAATGTGCAGTTCGACGCGCGGGTGGAGAAGCCCGCGACACAGGCCGCACCACCGCGACATAAAAGATTGATCATATAAAGATTTTCAATAGGTATCGATGATGCACACGAATCGCTCGCCCCAATGACGACACCTGTTGCGATGTTTTGCGTACGGGCGGTCTCCTCGTTCGACATCCCGAAGACCAGGTCACCCGGCACGCTCATTCTCACGAGCAGCATCCCCGACTCTCGAACAAATATGGCGTAATCATATAACCATCCGACCACCATCGGCTGATCGTCCGCATGGGTACGGGAGGTTTCTCGACAGGAATGTTGCAGCCGTCCCTCAGCGTCCGGGCAGGTTCCAGCGCAAGAATCGGCGCAGGCGGGCGGGCTAACGATGGACGGCGCCGTCAGCGGCGGTTCCGAGCGCGTCCAGGTCGTGGATGACGATCCGGCGGTAGCGGGTGCTGAGGACACCCGCGGCCCGTAACAGCGCGAGTGCCTTGTGCACGCTCGGCTCACCGGCGCCTATCAACGCCCCGATCTCAGGCTGGGTAAGCACGCCGATCGCGATGCCGTCGCTGACCGGCTCTCCGTGCAGATAGGCCAGTTCGACCAGGACGCGGGCCAAGCGGATCTTCACCTGGTCTCCGTAGTCGACCCGACGCCGGGTCGACCATCGTAGCTTCGCGGCGACGGCGCGGTTCATCTCTGCCGCCACCGACGGGTGGCGGGCGAGAAAGGTCCGGATGTCGTCCGGGCCGATCCGCCGTGCGAGAACGTCACCGGCAGCGGTCACCGTCGCAGAGCGGGGCTCGTCGTCGATGGCCGCGAGCTCACCGACGACGTCCCCGCCGACGCGGACAGCAAGTAACGCCTGAATTCCGTGCGGGGTCACCCCGGTTACCTTGCACACGCCGTCAAGCAGCACGAACAGGTCCCGGTCGGTGGCCCCCTCCACGATAAAGGCGGCGCCGTTGGAGAACCGCACGGTCTGCCCGAGACTCAGCAGTTCACGGTGCAGCCGCGAGTCGATGCGGCCGAGGAAGGTATGCCCAGGCCAGTCACGGCCAGTAGCCGGACCATCCGGGTAAGATCCGTTCCTGCTGGTCAGCGTCCGGTCAGGTGCTACGTCGCCCGGCTGAACCGACCCGAACGGTGGTGCGCCCCGCCCCGCGGCGTTAATGACGGACGGCGCGTCGTCGTCGTCGGACGAAAGCATGGCCGCCCCCCCAACAGCGTCCCGGTGGAGACCACCCGCCGGGCGCGAACGCAGCGCCAGGCATCGGCGTCCAGTACAAAACGCGACATGAACCTATCCGATAGGGCGCGCATCCGATGACCTGACGTCACGCCTACGTCGTCAGACAAAGCGGATGCCGATTCAGATACGGATAAATCGGACATGCCGGTGCGTGAGCCCAGCGGCACATGCCGCCATTCCACTGTCCGAACCAGTGCAAGCCGGCTATCGTCCGCTCGTGCAAGACCCGCCGATACTCGTAGGGTCCACCGATATCGCCATTGCACTCGGAGTCACTCGCCAGGCCGCTGACCTGCGGCTACGGAACGACCCGCGAGCGCCGGAACCAGCCGCCATAATCAACAGCACTGCGGCCTGGACCGGAACCCGCGTGTGGTGGCGGGCCGACATCGACCGCTGGCTCGGTGGACCCGACCCTGATCGTTGGAGAACCGTGCCCACGACCACCCCCACGCACCCGTCGAGTTGAGAATGCCGGAGCACGCCGATCACGCAGCACCATCGGCATCCTTACGGGGCGAAGCCTCACATCGGGGGTCCGGGGGCGCCCCCGGGCAGACATGACGAAGGGCCAGTGGCACGCAAGCACAGCTCGCAGGCACACCGGCCCCAGGTCATTGGTGGGCGTACGTGGTTTCGAACCACGGGCCTCTGCCGTGTGAAGGCAGCGCTCTACCACTGAGCTATACGCCCCGACCATCCGTCGGGAGGACACGTGAAGCTTACTACGCTGCCGTGCTCGGCCCTGCATCCAGGGTCGAGGCGATAGCCGGCGAGACATGGACTACTCGCCGTACGGGAGCGGTCTGCGGTGTCAGCGACGTTAAGCCTTGCGCAGTGGGGTCCGTTCGGTCACGATCCGGACACAACTCACCTCGATTGGGACGCGCGAGGGAGGGGTAGACCTCTCCCAACACGCACAACAGCAGTAGCGATTCAACTACGAAAGGTAATCGACCTACGGGGGTTCTGCCACATGGCGCGAACTGACTCAGACGGCCGCAGCCGACACCGGCCGTGGTCCACACCAGGTAGCTGGGACCTGTACACCTGCGCCATGCCGGGCAACTCTTCCGAACCGGCGTAACGGATGTTCAAGTCGCATAACCTTGTTTCCAACGAGGCTCAAAGAGGGAACCATCTCGTTACACGGGTGCTCGCCCGCACCACCGCAGCACTGAGAGGCCGCCCGATGACAATTCGCCATGATTCCATCACAGCAGAGCTCGCACTTCGGCTTGTCGTGCCGGGCGGTGCACCCGTCCCGGTCGCGGCGACGATGCGCTACGAACCCGCGGATCCCTACGCGATCAGCATCGGGTTCCGTACCGGCGCGGACGAGGTCGTCGAGTGGACGTTCGCCCGCCAACTGCTCGGCGACGGTGTCCGGCGGCCAGCCGGCGACGGGGACGTGCAGGTATGGCCGGCGGCCCAGTCCGGCGGACGGATTGTCTGCCTCTCCCTTTCCAGCCCTTCGGGCCACGCGCTGTTCGAGATGCCGCGGTCGGAGGTGCTGTCGTTCCTGCGTCGTACCTACTCGGTCGTGCCACTGGGTAGCGAAAGCGACGTGGTCGATCTGGACGCCGAACTCGCGCTGCTTATCTGGGGCGGGCCACAGACCTGACATCGCCAGGCCGGGGCGACTGCCTGCCCCGGCCTGGCGATGTCAGGTGTCCACAGGACATCACATTCCGCTTACACCGTTGACCGGGGTGACGGAGCCGATCCCCAGCAGACGTTCAGCCTTGAGCTCCGTTTCACGCCATTCCATCTCCGGGTCGCTACCCCAGGTGATTCCCGCGCCGGTACCGAAGTGCAGACACCCGGCCGCGAACCAGAACGTCCGGATGCCGACCGCGAGCTCGCCAAGGCCGCGCCCCGCGTCCACCCAGCCGACCGCCCCGCAGTACGGCCCACGCGGCGTCGACTCAAGCTCGGCGATGATCCGCAGCGCGCTCGACTTCGGCGCACCTGACACCGACCCAGGCGGGAAACTCGCGGCGAACAGCTCAGGCCAGCCGACGTCCGGTCGCAGCCGCGCCTCGACAGTGGACACCAGATGCACCAGGCCGGGATGGGCCTCGACCGCGCACAGCGCTGGGACGCTCACCCCGCCGAGACGCGCAACCCTGCCCAGGTCATTGCGAACCAGATCCACGATCATGATGTTCTCGGCGACGTCCTTGGCCCTCAGGTCGGACGCGACCCGGCCGGTGCCCTTGATCGGCCCTGACCGCACAACGTCGGCCCGCCGGGACAGGAACAGCTCCGGTGAGGCGCTGACCACCCGGACATCCGCCTCGGGGACGTACATCACGGCCGCATAAGGCGCCGGGTTGCCGCGCGCCAGCGCCATCCCCAACGCGGCGATCCCCTCCGCACCGTCGTCCGCCACAGGTACGGACAGCACCCGACACAGATTGACCTGGTAGACCTCACCGGCTGCGATCTCGGCCCGGATACGGCCCACCCGGTCGATGTACCCGGCACGGTCCAGGCTGCTCGTCCAGGCCACGCGTGCCGGGCCGTGCCAGGGTCGGCTCGCGAGAGCCGCCAGCGGCGGGGCGGGCCGGACGTCGGCAAAGCGGACACACCGCGCGGCGCCCTCGAAGTCGACCACCACGATCCAGAACCCGCTCCCGTCGAGAGCCGCGAGGTCGTCCGTGACGTCGGTCACCCCGGTCGCCAGCCGGCCGCCCACGACCGCGAAGGACGGCATCCGACGCGGATGGCGCCGTCGGCCCTCGGTCCCGACGCCCGCCGCCGGCTGCGGCACGAATCTCCCGGCGCGGCCCAGAACAACCCGCGACCTGGACTGCGAGTCCCGGTCGGAACTGTCCTGCGGCGTACCCTCCACCCGAATCACGCTACCGGCACGGGGCCCGCCGGCCTGCGCCGGTAACGGGCCGGCCGTACCCACCACCGCGCCGGGTACGGGCCACCGCAGGACCGCCGACACAGGAACTTCACACCGCTGTCACAGCGGACGGCGGACAGTTCGACGACCGGCCCGATCGTCCGATAGAGTGCTAGCTGCACCGCCAAACGGCGGAGTGCGCGGACGTGGCTCAGCTGGTAGAGCATCACCTTGCCAAGGTGAGGGTCGCGGGTTCGAATCCCGTCGTCCGCTCGAGATTGTGTGAGGTCAAGCCCGTCCCGGCCTCTCCGGCGGAGTGGCCGAGTGGTTTAGGCAAGGGCCTGCAAAGCCCTGTACGCGGGTTCGATTCCCGCCTCCGCCTCTGCAACAAACCTGAATAAACTCGGGCGATTAGCTCAGTGGGAGAGCGCTACCTTGACACGGTAGAGGTCACTGGTTCAATCCCAGTATCGCCCACCCCGACCGACCAGGTAAGATAGATGATCTTCTATGGATTACATAAAAGATCATTGTTCTGACGACATACCGGCTTGGATCAAGACTTCGGCTTGGCCTTCCTCCGCCTGGTCAGCTGCCGCTTCTGCTCCGGGGCCAGCCCAACCATCCCAGTCCCCCGCCAAAGGTGACCCGCGTGGGGAGACATATAGCGTTTGAGTGTCTGCACAACTTCCGGGATCTGGGCGGCTACCGGGCCGCCTACGGCCGCGCCCCCGCTGAGATCATGCGGTTCTTCTTGGCCAACCTGATCACACGGTACGGATCGGTGCACGGCTACGCCGCCATCCACCATGCTACATCGCTCCACCGGGCGGGGAGGTAAGGGACAAAAGCGGTTAAAACAACCATCGGGATGAAACGCGCACCGTTGACACGGTAGAGGTCACCGGTTCGATCCCAGTATCGTCCACCCGGGTTTTCCTTACATGCCAGGCCGGGCGTTTCCAAATTCGCCCCCACCGTCCGGCCGGATATTCCCGTGCCGCATTACCGCCGCGGACGGTGGCCGCTGCGGACGGTGGAGCGGTGAGGAAGGACGTTATCCCGTCGGCAATGCCCTGCGCGGCACGCTGCCGCCAGGTGGCGTCCGAGACCCTCACCGCATCCTGCGCGTTGCGCATGTTGGCGCATTCGATGAACACCTTGGGCACCCGCGAGAGGTTGAGACCACCGAGGTCCGCACGGAACGCGAGCCCGTCGGTGGCGATGTAGTCGGCCCTCGGTTCGGCGGTGCTCCGCTGGAAGGCGTTACGCACGGCGTCCGCGAGGCGGGCCGACGGGGCGAGAATCGCGGCGTCGCCACCGTCGGGGCCGAGGCTCGGGGCGATGACATGGAATCCGGTGCCCTCGGACGGCCCACCGTCGGCATGCACCGACACGGCGGCGTCGGCGTGCGCGTCATTGCCCATCCGGGCCCGCTCGTTGATGCACGGACCGACCCCGGAGTCATCCGTCCTGGTCAGGACGACCCGCGCACCGCGTCCCCGCAGGAGCACGGCCGCCCGGCTGACCACATCGAAGGTGAAGGCGTGCTCGGGGTATCCCGCGTTGGTTTCCGCGCCGACCGTGTCGCACTCCTTCTCGACACCGCCGGCGTCGACCTTCCGAGCGATCACCGTGGATGCCTGTTCGTTGCCGCCGTTGTGCCCGGGGTCGAGCAGGACGGCGCGTCCGTGAAGAGAGTTCGGCCCTGTCGACAGGGACGGCCCGACAGCCGCCGAACCCGCCGGGACACGGCCCGATGACACACCCGGGCCGAAGCGCATCGCGTGAACCGCGAGCCCCACCGCCGCGAGCCCCACCACCGCGACCACGGCGACCGCAATGGCCACGACGGCCACCGCCGGCACACGTGGGCGAAAACGCATCAAATGCCCACCGGATGTGGTGTCATTCCGGGTGGCCGGGGCTGTTCACCGGCTCGGTGACAAAGTCGATGAGGCGTTCGACCGCGCCGAGGAGCCCGACCTCGATGTCGTTGTAGGACCGGACGCCGCCCAGCACACGGCGCCACATGTCGGCGGGTTCGGCGACCCCGAGGGCGCGGCACACCCCTTCCTTCCACGGCTGGCCCCGGGGTACCTGTGGCCAGGCCGCGATACCGACGGACCCTGGCTTGACCGCCTGCCAGATGTCGACGTACGGATGCCCGGTGACGAGGACGTGGGGTGATGTCACGGACGCGGCGATCCGGCTCTCCTTGGAGCCGGCGATCAGGTGGTCGACGAGCACGCCGAGCCGGCGCCGCGGCCCAGGCTGAAAGGAGGCGACCAGCGAGGGCAGGTCGTCCACCCCGTCGAGGCTTTCCACGACCACCCCCTCCACCCGCAGGTCGTCCCCCCAGATGCGTTCGACGAGCGCGGCGTCGTGCAGCCCCTCCACGTAGATCCGGCTCGCCTGCGCGACCCGGGCCGGACGACCGCGCACGGCCACGGACCCGGACGCCGTCCGCACCGGGCCGGTGGGCGCCGAGCGTCGCGGCCGGGTCAACGTCACCGGCCGGCCATCCAGCAGAAACGTTCCTTCGGCGAGCGGAAAGGCACGGCGCCGGCCGTGACGGTCCTCCAGGACCACACCGCCCGCCTCGACCTCGACCACCGCTCCGCAGAAACCGGTCGCCGCGTCCTCGACAACCAGATCCCGTTCGGCCTCCACGGCGGGTGGGGGCGCGGGCCGGGCACGTCCGTCCTGCGCCAGCACGTCAGGCCCATAGTCTCTGCTGCGCACCCGCCTACCTTAATCCGGCCAGGCGACAGCACCGGATCGCGGCAGATCAGGAAACCGTGAGCGCCCGGATACCGAGCGCATACGACGGACGCCGAACAGACCGCCGTCCGTGCCCCGGTGGTCCGCCGGTGCAAGCAACGCCCGAGAATCGGGCTATGACCGAGGGATACGGACCGCGCGTCGCTCTCCTGGTGATCGACATCCAGAACGACTTCGCCTCGCCCGGGGGGAGTCTGTATGTGGCCGGCGGCGAAAGCATCATCCCCGCCGTCAACGACGAGATCGGACGGGCCGCGGCCGCGGGTTCCCCGGTCGTCTACACCCAGGACTGGCATCCCCCGACGACTCCGCACTTCTCCACCAGCGGGGGTCTGTGGCCGCCGCACTGCGTGCGGGAGACGGTGGGTGCGGCGCTGCATCCGGAGCTCCGGGTCCAGGGCACAGTCGTGCGCAAGGGGACGGGTGGTGAGGACGGCTACTCGGGGTTCACGGTGCGAGACCCGCTCACCGGGGACCCGCATGCCACCGGGCTCCTCGACGTCCTCGCCGCCCACCGGATCGACACGGTGGTCGTGGTCGGTCTCGCCGGGGACCACTGCGTGAAGGCGACGGCCCTCGACGGACGGGCACTCGGCTACGGTGTGGTGGTCCCCCTTGCCCTGACACGCTTCGTCATGCTCCAGCCTGGTGACGATGAACGGGCCGTCGCGCAGCTGCGGGAGGCGGGTGTCACCGTCGTACCTGAGCGGTCGCCAGGTCCGTGAGACCACAGGCCTCGGACCACGGTTCTCGGAGCCGAACAGCCGATCGTAGTGATCGCAGTGGAGCCCACCTGATGGTCCTTGCTCGTGTCCATCAGGCAGGCTCACGCGGACAGACCCTGAAAGCGCCCGAGGATAGGACCGTCCAGCTTGCGACGTCCTACCCTCGGGCGCTCTAGGCTGCGCAGTCGGCGCAGATCATCCGCCGGCTGTCAGCGAGCTGGCTGCGGTGGTGAACCAGGAAGCAGCTCTTGCAGGTGAACTCGTCCGCCTGCCGTGGCAGCACCCGGACCGTCAGCTCCTCCCCGGACAGGTCCGTGCCGGGCAGGTCGAGTTCGGCCTCGAACGGGTCAACTTCGTCCCCGAGGTCGGCCGCCGCATCCGCCCGCCGCGCCTTGAGTGCCTCCAGGCTCTGCTCTGAGACCTCCTCGGCGTCGGTGGTTCTGGGGGTGTCGTAATCGGTGGCCACTGAAATACTCCCGTGAATGAGTGCGCTCCTCGTGCGCAACCCACAACGCACGACCGGTGGGGTATGTGCCCGCTTGGACGATCCCCAGCAGATGTGGCCTTCACCACACCGACCAAGGTGCCCCAGGGAGCACCAGCCGCGGACCGCGCCAAGGCGCCGACGGGCTGCACCCCCAGGTGAGCCAGCCGGTCGGGGTCGTCAGGTATGCCGGGACGTCGGGTCAGCCGGTCCGTCGCAGCCACGTGACAGGTGCCCCGTGGGCTCCCTGGCGCAGCGGTTCGAGAACATCATCCCACGCCGTGCCGAGAAGGCGGTGCAGACCCCTGGCAAGAGTCTCGCGTCCCTCTCCACGTTCGATGAGGGCCCGTAGCGCGGCCTCGCCAACAACGATGTCGCCGTTCGCGGCGATCGAGGCACGGTGCAGTCCGAGGTCCGGCGCGTGGGCGTACCTTTCCGAGTCACAGCCTGGCGACGGACCCTCGACCACGTCGAAGGACACCGCGCCGAGTCGGCGTAGCTGACCGGCCAGCCGCCCCGCCGTTCCGCTGGGTGCACGCCACTCCAGGCACGCATACAACGAACCGGCCGAGCGGGGTTGTTCGGACCAGGTCAGCGACACCGGCGAGGACAGCACGGCGGACACGGCAAACTCCAGGTGCGGACACAGCGGTGGCGGGCAGGCCAGAACCGCGAGTACGCCGGAAACCCTGAAGGACGCCGGACCCGAAACAAGATCTCGTGCTGATGACATTGCGACCACGCAGGACCTCCGTCGACGAGTTACGCCTTCCCCTGCGACCTCGTTCCACGATCGTCCGCGTCGTGCGGTACCGATGGTGCCATGGGGTGCACACGGGTTCCAGACCCACCCCCCTGACGGTCGGACCCGGTTTCTCCCGCGACGCCCGGATGGTTCATCGCGGTTGCGCACCGATCTGGTGACCCGGCGCCATACCGCTGCCCGCCGGCCCGGCGGGCAGCACCGGAATTCCCACGAACCGAGACCGATGCCATACCGAACGCCTCGGCGCGGCCCGCCGGGCCGTCCCAAGCGGAACGGACGTCGTGATCAACAACACGCTCGGACCGAATCCACGCGTGATCATATACTTCCGCGCATGATCACACGGTGGTGTGTTTGAGTCCAGCTACAACAATCACCTTCAGACGATCAGGAACCGTCGGCCTGGACTCACCCGACCCACGGGCCTTCGCCCGCGCCGGTCGGCCATGGATCCCCAACCACCCGTAGGCTTCGTGCGTATGTTGCAGGTCTGGCCGGGCAGTCCCTATCCCCTCGGTGCCACGTACGACGGCACCGGCACCAATTTTGCGATCTTCTCCGAGGTTGCCGAGAAGGTCGAGCTGTGCCTGTTCGACGAGGACGACACCGAGACGCGGGTCGAGCTGAAGGAAGTCGACGCGTTCGTCTACCACGGCTTCCTGCCGAGCATCGGCCCCGGCCAGCGATACGGCTATCGGGTTCACGGCCCCCACGACCCGGCACGGGGGCTGCGCTGCAATCCCCACAAGCTTCTCCTCGATCCGTACGCGAAGGCTGTCGACGGCGAGATCGACTGGGACCAGTCGGTCTTCGGCTACAACTTCGGTGACCCTGACAGCATGAACACCGAGGACTCCGCGTCCCGGATGATGAAGTCGGTGGTCATCAGCCCTTTCTTCGACTGGAATGGCGACCGCCCGCCCCGTACCCCGTACAACGAAACCGTCATCTACGAGGCCCACGTCCGCGGCCTCACGATCTCCCATCCGGGGCTGCCGCCGGAATATCGGGGCACCTATGCCGGTGTCGCGCATCCGGTCATGGTCGACTATTATCGCAAGCTCGGCGTGACCGCTGTGGAACTCATGCCCGTCCACCAGTTCGTACAGGACGAGCACCTCGTCAGCCGCGGGCTGCGCAACTACTGGGGTTACAACTCGCTGGCGTTCCTGGCTCCGCACAACGCCTACGCCGCCGCAGGCCGGGCCGGGCAGCAGGTCCAGGAGTTCAAACTGATGGTGAAGGATCTGCACGACGCCGGCATCGAGGTGATCCTCGACGTTGTCTACAACCACACGGCCGAGGGCAACCACATGGGACCCATGCTGTGTTTCCGTGGAATCGACAATGCCGCCTACTACCGGCTCGTCGAGGACGACCCGCGCTACTACATGGACTACACCGGCACCGGGAACAGCATGAGGGTCCGCCATCCGCACGTTCTCCAGCTCATCATGGACTCACTGCGTTACTGGGTCACCGAGATGCACGTCGACGGCTTCCGGTTCGACCTGGCCGCGACCCTGGCACGGGAGTTCTACGACGTCGACCGGCTGTCGTCCTTCTTCGACCTCGTGCAGCAGGACCCGGTGGTCTCACAAGTCAAGCTGATCGCCGAACCGTGGGACCTGGGCGCCGGCGGCTACCAGGTCGGCAACTTCCCACCGCTGTGGACCGAGTGGAACGGCAAGTACCGCGACACAGTGCGGGACTTCTGGCGAGGCCAGGACCACGGCATCGCCGAGTTCGCCTCCCGGCTGACCGGGTCGAGCGACCTGTACGAGTCCGACGGGCGCCGGCCGTCGGCGTCCATCAACTTCATCACCGCCCACGACGGCTTCACCCTGCACGACCTGGTCTCGTACAACGACAAGCACAACGAAGCCAACGGCGAGGACAACTGGGACGGGTCGGATGACAACCGGTCCTGGAACTGTGGCCTGGAAGGGCCGACGGACGATCCCGAGGTGCTGGCACTGCGAGCCGCCCAGGTCAGGAACTTCCTCACCGCGCTGTTCCTGTCGCAGGGCGTTCCCATGCTGGTCGCCGGTGACGAAATGGGACGCACCCAGCGGGGCAACAACAACGGCTACTGCCAGGACAACGAGATATCGTGGCTCGACTGGTCGCTCGCGGAACACAACGCGGGCCTCATCGAGTTCACCGCGATGCTGTCCAACCTGCGCAGGGAACATCCGGTGTTCCGCCGCAGACGGTTCTTCCAGGGACACCCGATACGCGGTTCGGGCACCGTTTCGAGCGGCGAGACCCTCCGGACGGAAGAAGCCCCGGAGCGCGTACAGGCCCTCGACGGCACAGAAGCCCTGAAGGACATCGTCTGGCTGCGACCGGACGGTACCGAGATGTCGGACGTCGACTGGGAGTCGGGCCTTGCCCGGTCGCTGGGGATGTTCCTCAACGGCCATGGCATTCCCGACCGCAACCAGCGCGGCGAGGAGGTCGTCGACCAGTCGTTCCTGCTCTTCTTCAACGCCCATTTCGAACCGCTCGGCTTCCACCTTCCCCCGGAGAACTTCGGTACCAGCTGGGAGATCGTCGTCGACACCCGCACACCCGCCCCCGAGGTGGCCACGACCGCCGACTTCAACCCGTTCAACCCGTTCAACGCGCGGACGGCCAACCTGATCGTGAAGGCCGACGACCTGATCGAGGTCGACTCCCGTTCGACACTTGTGCTGCGCTGTGCCGACTGACATCCGCCGGGGCGCCGGTGCCGGCAGCGGTGCCGAGCCGGCCCGGCCGGTTCCCGTCTCGACCTACCGGCTGCAGCTGAGTATGGAGTTCTCCTTCACCGACGCAGCCGTGATCGTGCCGTACCTGGCCGCGCTCGGCATCACCCACCTGTACTGCTCGCCGGTGCTCGAGGCGGTCGACGGATCAACCCATGGCTACGACGTGGTGAACCACGACCAGATCAGCGCCGAACTCGGCGGACCGGCCGGGTTTCGACGGCTGGTCACCGCGTGCCGCAAGGCCGGCCTCGGCCTGGTGGTGGACCTGGTCCCGAACCACATGGCGGTCGCCGCACCCGAGTCGGCCAACGCGCTCTGGTGGTCGGTGCTGCGGGAGGGCCCCGCGTCGCCGTACGCGTCCTGGTTCGACATCGACTGGAACACCCCGGACAACCCCGGAAAGATCATCATTCCGGTTCTCGGGGCCGCCCTCGCCGAATGCCTCGCGAACGGTGAGATCCGTCTCGCCACCGACGAGGACGGCGACTGGGTGATCGTCTATCACGACCATCTGCTACCCGTCGCGGACGGTACCGCCGACCCGGGTGACATGGCGGCCACCCTTGAACGGCAGCACTACCGGCTGTGCTTCTGGCGGGTCGCCGACGCCGAGCTGAACTACCGCCGGTTCTTCGACATCACCACCCTCGCCGGTCTCCGACAGGAGAACCCGGACGTCTTCGCCGCCACCCACCGGGTGCTCCTCGACCAGGTGCGTACCGGCGCGGTCGACGGCCTGCGCATCGACCATCCGGATGGCCTCGCCGACCCCGAGGACTACCTGCGCCGGCTGTCCGAGGCCACCGGGGGCGTGTGGACGGTCGTGGAGAAGGTCCTCGAACCCGGCGAGACCCTGCCCGACTCCTGGGCATGTGCCGGCACCACTGGTTACGACGCGCTGAACCGGCTCACCCGGCTGTTCGTCGACCCGGCCGCGGCGAGGCCCTTCACCCTGCTGTACGCCGACATCACCGGTTCCACCACGGACTTCGCCGCGGTCGGCCGGAAGGCCAAGCTCGACGTCCTCGCCGGCGCCCTGCGACCCGAGCTGGACAGGCTCGCCGCACTCGCGCTGACCGAGGCCCGCCGCCGCCGCGCGGATCTGACCCGAGTCGGCCTACGCGACGCCCTAGGCGAGGTCCTGGCCGCCTTCACCGTCTACCGCGCCTACGTTCGGCCCGGCGGGGTGGCGACCCTCGACGCCCGGGCGCAGGTGGTCGGGGCGTGCGAACGTGCGCGGGAGTCGCTGCCGCGGCGCTCGATCGAGATCGACCTCATCGAGGACCTGGCACTGTCCGGCCCGGCTGAGTTCGTGGTGCGTTTCCAGCAGACCACCGGCCCTGTCATGGCCAAGGGCGTCGAGGACACCGCCTTCTACCGGTACGGCCGGATGATCGCGCTCAACGAGGTCGGCGGCGCTCCCGGGGACCTCCCGGCCTTTCCTTCCGGGCATCCGCACAGCGCGGTGCACGAGTTCCACGAGGCGAACGCGACCATGCAGCGGGCCTGGCCGCTGACCATGACCACCCTGTCGACGCATGACACCAAGCGGTCCGAGGACGTACGCGCCCGCCTCACCGTGCTCACCGAGGACCCACACGGCTGGGGTGAGGTGATACGGCGGCTGATCGC
>NZ_CAKKTK010000034.1:0-45518 GCF_920656135.1 Frankia sp. Cppng1_Ct_nod
CGGGCGGCGGGCACCGCCGTGCGCGCGCTGGCCGGCACCGCCCGGGTCGCCACCACCCTCGCCCTCGCCGCAGGGACGCCCGGTCCGGCCGAGCTGCGCGCGGTCGCCGAGGGCTCGCTACTCGGCGCGTACGCATTCGACGCGTTCCGGACCACGTCCGCGGGCACCCGGCGCCCGCCGGTGAGCGAGATCGTCCTTGTGGTGGACGACGCGTCCGAAGCCGCCGCCGTGGACGCCGTGCGCAGGGCGGAAATCGCGGTGGACGCCGTGGCGCTGACCCGGGACCTGGTGAACACCCCGCCGGGGCATCTGCCGCCCGCCGGGTTCGCCGACATCGCGGTGGCGCGCGCCGGCGAGGTCGGTGTCACGGTCGACGTGCTCGACGAGAAGGCACTGGCCGACGGCGGTTACGGCGGGATCCTCGGCGTCGGCCAGGGATCGGTGAACCCGCCCCGGCTGATCCGCCTCGAGTGGTGTCCGGCCGGCGCGGACACCACCGGCGCTCCGGCGCTGGCCCTGGTCGGTAAGGGCATCACCTTCGACTCGGGCGGCCTGTCGCTGAAGCCCGCGGGCGCGATGGAATGGATGAAGACCGACATGGCCGGCGCCGCGTCGGTACTCGCCACGGTCATCGCGGCGGCCCGGCTGAATCTGCCGGCGCGCATCACCGGGTGGCTGCCGCTGGCCGAGAACATGCCCTCGGGCGGGGCGATCCGGCCGTCCGATGTCCTGACCCTGCGGGGCGGTACCCGGGTCGAGGTGCTCAACACCGACGCGGAGGGACGCCTCGTGCTCGGTGACGCCCTCGCTCGGGCCGCCGAGGACTCCCCCGGTCTCCTGGTGGACGTGGCGACGCTCACCGGTGCGCAGATCGTCGCGCTGGGTCAGCGGACCAGCGGCCTGATGGGGCGCGAAAGCGCCATCGACAAGGTCGCCGCCGCAGCGGGGGAGACCGGTGAGGCGGTGTGGCCGATGCCACTGCCACCGGAGCTGCGCAAGGTCCTCGACTCGGCCGTGGCGGACCTCGCCAACGTCGCGGGCGGTGGCAACCGTGACGGCGGAATGCTGGTCGCAGGGCACTTCCTGAGCGTCTTCGTTCCCGAGGGCACCGCGTGGGCGCACCTCGACATTGCCGGGCCGTCCTGGAACGGCGGCGAACCCTACGGTCACACCCCGAAGGGTGGCACCGGGATGATCGTTCGGACCCTCATCCAGCTTGCCGAGAACGTCGCCGGCGGCTAGGCCAAAGGCGGCGCGATCATGGCCTCCGGCGGCAGGCGGAGGCCATGGCGATGACGCCGGACCGTCGGTCCCGTGTCGGGTGTACCAACTACCTGCGAGTAGCAGGCAACAGGCGGAAGTGCTGCGACGAAATACCCGGCGTGATGCACCACAGTCTCCGGGACCTGTGACGGTAGCATCCGGCGACGTGAAAGACTGAACGCATCCCAACCAGTCAACGAGAAGGGACGCCTGGCGTGGTGGACTCTGCGGCCGGCCCCGTCGACCTTGTCATCCTCGGCGGTGGTAGCGGCGGCTATGCTGCAGCTCTGCGTGCCGCCGAGCTCGACCTCGGCGTCATTCTGATCGAGAAGAGCAAGCTGGGCGGAACCTGCCTGCATCGCGGGTGCATTCCGACCAAGGCGCTGCTGCACTCGGCGGAGATTGCGGACAATATCCACGAAAGCGAGAATTTCGGAATTCGATCGACCTTCGACGGAATCGATATAGCGAAGGTCAACGCCTACAAGGACTCGGTGGTCACCAAACTCTACCGGGGCCTTGCCGGTCTGGTGAAGAGCCGCGATATCGAGGTTGTCGAGGGCCATGGGCGCCTGGTGTCCCCGACCGCCGTCGCCGTGGGCGACCGTGTCATCTCCGGCCGCCACGTGATTCTCGCGACCGGGTCGCAGTCCAAGTCACTGCCCGGTCTGGAGATCGATCACCACCAGGTGATCACCAGCGACGACGCCCTGGAGCTCGACCGCGTGCCCGCGTCCGCCGTGGTGCTCGGCGCCGGCGCGATCGGCT
This sequence comes from Frankia sp. Cppng1_Ct_nod, assembly GCF_920656135.1. NCBI lineage: Bacteria > Bacillati > Actinomycetota > Actinomycetes > Frankiales > Frankiaceae > Frankia > Frankia sp. Cppng1_Ct_nod. The sequence continues at coordinate 2,032 of NZ_CAKKTK010000034.1, forward strand.
GCGAGTTCGCGTCGGTGTGGCGCTCCTTCGGCGCGGAGGTGACGATCGTCGAGGCCCTCCCCCACCTGGTGCCGTTGGAGGAGGAGTCCAGTTCCAAACTGCTGGAGCGGGCCTTCCGCCGCCGCGGGATCAAGCAGCACCTGGGCGCGAGGTTCGCCGGGGTGAAGACCACCGACGCGGGCGTCACCGTGTCCCTCGAGGACGGCACGACCATCGAGGCCGAACTCCTGCTGGTCGCCGTCGGGCGCGGTCCCGTGTCCGAGGGGCTGGGCTACGACGAGGTCGGCGTCGCGATGGACCGTGGCTACGTCCTGGTCGACCATCAGCTGCGCACCAACGTCGCGAGCATCTCGGCCGTCGGTGACCTGCGCCCGGGTCTACAGCTCGCCCACGTCGGATTCGCCGAAGGCATCTTCGTCGCGGAGAACCTGGCCGGGCTGAACCCGGCGCCGGTCGACTACGACAACATCCCGCGGGTGACCTACTCCCACCCCGAGGTGGCTTCGGTGGGGCTCACCTCGGCCCGGGCCGCGGAGCTCTACGGGGAGATCGCGACCCACACCTACGATCTCGCGGGCAACGGCAAGGCACAGATCCTCCAGACCACGGGTGCAGTGACACTGGTCGCCGTGCCCGACGGGCCGGTGGTGGGCGTCCACATGGTGGGTGACCGGGTCGGCGAACTGATCGCGGAAGCCCAGCTCATCACCAACTGGGAAGCCACCCCCACGGATGTCGCCCAACTCATCCACCCGCATCCCACCCTGTCGGAAGCGGTGGGCGAGGCGCACCTGGCCCTCGCCGGAAAGCCACTGCACTCTCACAACTAGCGTCCTCTGAAGCCTCCGGCCGCGCGAAAAAATCATGATCGCGTAGCCTTCGGTCAGCAGCTACTGGCAGACCCACAGCGTCCGCAGCCCTTTCCCGTCGCCCGCGGTCGGGCCGGACGCCACGAAGGAGTCCTTACCCATGTCTGTGTCCGTCACGATGCCCCGTCTGGGTGAGAGCGTGTCCGAGGGCACCGTCACCCGCTGGCTCAAGAAGGAAGGCGAGCGCGTCGAGGCCGACGAGCCGCTTCTCGAAGTCAGTACGGACAAGGTCGACACCGAGATCCCCGCCCCCGCATCCGGAATAATCAGCGCCATCAAGGTGGCCGAGGACGAGACGGTCGAGGTCGGCGTCGAACTTGCCGTCATCGACGAGGGCGGATCGGCGGCGCAGGCCGCACCGGCGGGTGCGGAAACCGCAGTCGTGCCTGCTCCCGTACCCGCCGCACCGGCACCCACGCCCGTTGCACCGGCACCGGCTCCTGTTGCGCCGGCAGCCGCCCAGACACCCGTGCCGGCCATGCCGGCCGTGCCGGCGCAGGAGTCCGCACCGGCACCGGTACCCGAATCACCGTCCAACGGCAGCGGATCCCTCGGGACCTACGTCACGCCGCTGGTCCGGCGCCTCGCCGCCGAACACGACGTGGACCTGTCCACGGTGACCGGGACAGGTGTCGGCGGACGCATTCGCAAGCAGGACGTCATCGACGCGGCCCGCACGCCCGTTTCCTCCTCTTCGCCGGCACCCGCGCCCGCGCCGGCACCCGTGCCGGCCGGCACGGTGCCTGCCGCTGCGCCACGCCAGGCACCGGCGGCCGTACCCGCGCACGCTCCCGAGGCGGTGTCACTGCGTGGCCGCACGGAGAAGATGTCACGGCTGCGGTCGGTCATTGCACAGCGAATGGTCGAGTCCCTCCAGGTCAGTGCCCAGCTCACGACGGTCGTCGAAGCGGATGTCACCCGGATCGCCCGGCTGCGGGACCGCACGAAGAAGGCGTTCGAGGCACGGGAAGGCATCAAGCTCTCGTTCCTGCCGTTCTTCGCGGTCGCCGTCTGCGAAGCGCTGCGGGAGCACCCGAACCTCAACGCCAGTGTGCACGTCGAACAGGGGACGATCACCTACTACGACACCGAGCACCTGGGTATCGCCGTGGACACCGACCGGGGGCTACTCGTCCCGGTGATCCACCATGCCGGGGATCTCAACCTCACCGGAATGGCCCGTAAGATCGACGATCTGGCGACCCGTACCCGGGAGAACCGCGTCTCACCGGACGAACTGGGCGGTGGCACCTTCACACTGACCAATACCGGCAGCCGTGGCTCCCTGTTCGACACGCCGATCATCAACCAGCCGCAGGTCGGCATCCTCGGCACCGGTTCCGTGGTAAAGCGGCCGGCTGTCGTGGACGACCCGGAACTGGGCGAGATCATCGCAGTGCGGTCGAAGGTGTATCTGGCGCTCACCTACGACCACCGGATCGTCGACGGCGCCGACGCCGCCCGTTTCCTCACCAGCGTCGGCCGGCGTCTGGAAGAAGGCGCGTTCGAAGCCGAACTGGGGTTGTAGAACCACCCTCCGGGGGCCGGGGAACGGCCCATGACACGGCGTTTGCGGTGGGCCGACTCGCCGGCCCACCGCAAACAGGCAAGAATGCCGATGATGGACATCGCCGTAACCGGCGCCTCGGGTCTGATCGGCTCGGCGCTCGTGCCCGCTCTTCGCAGCGGCGGGCACACCGTTCGCACCCTCGTCCGCCGCCAGCCCCGCGACAGCAGTGAGATCTCGTGGGATCCGGCCAGCGGAACGCTGGACCCGGCGGCGCTGGCCGGCGTCGACGCCATCGTCCACCTCGCCGGCGCAGGCGTGGGTGACCATCGCTGGACCAACAGCTACAAACGGCAGATCCTCGACAGCCGGGTCGCCGGCACGACGCTGCTCGCAGGTGCCCTCGCGGACCTGGACCCGCGTCCGCGGGTGCTGCTGTCGGCCAGCGGGATCGGCTGGTACGGCAACACCGGTGATCACACTGTCGACGAGTCCACGCCCGGCGGAACGGGCTTTCTCGCGGAGGTCTCGGCCGCCTGGGAGGCGTCCACCGCCGCCGCGGCGAACGCGGGAGTACGCGTATGCCATCTACGTACCGGGGTCGTTCTGTCACCCCACGGCGGGGCACTTGCCAGACAACTCCCCCTGTTCCGGTTCGGGCTCGGCGGTCGGCTCGGATCAGGGCGGCAATGGCTGAGCTGGATCAGCCTGGATGACGAGATCGCGGCGATCAGCTTTCTGCTGACCGCGGAGACCGTCCGGGGCCCGGTGAACCTGACCAGCCCCGGCCCGGTCACCAACGCGGCCTTTACCCGCACGCTCGGCACGGCACTGCACCGGCCGGCGTTCCTGGCCATCCCGGGGGTCGTACTGCGGATCGTCCTGGGCGGTTTGGCGGACGAAGGCGCGCTTGTCTCGCAGCGGGTCATGCCGGGCGTTCTCACCGACGCCGGCTACGTGTTCTCCCACGCCGACCTCGACTCCGCCCTCACAGCCATGATCAGCGAAACCGACGGCCGGTGATGACCACGGCGCCGGGAGCCGTTTACCCGGGCCGGGCCGGGCAGACGTTCAGCCCACGACGTCCACCTGGGTGGCGATGCGCCATCCCTGCTCGGTCCTGACCAGGGTGATGTCGGACTGCCACCGGTCATGCCCAGGCTGCTGCGCCAGCACCTTCCCGGTCTTGTCGACATAGGTGTACGGCGGGCGTCGATAGGTGATCCGCAGCACGGCCTTCTCGCTGCCGGAGTCCCGGATGGCGAGGTCGAGGATCTCCTGGCGCAGGCCGGAGGCCCGACCGCCGAGGTCGACCATCTGCCGCATCAAGCTGACGTCACGGGCGTAGGCGGTGCTGCCGGTAGCGTCCACGCCCGCAAGGCCCGCCTCGTCCGCCTGCTCGAACGCCCGGCTGCGGGCGCTGTCCAGACTCCCGAGGACGTCGCGCCAGGCCTGTTCAGGAGACGACGAGCTTCTTGCGACGGCGGTGTCGGCCTGCCCGTTTCTCCCCGGTATGGACCTGGCGGCAAGCAACAGGCCCAGGGCTGCGAGCACGGCCACCACGCCCGCGATCACGAGAAGCCCGCGCTGGTGGCCTCGCGAGACCCGCAAGCCGCCACGCGGGGTGTCCGTGCGTGTGGCGGGGATGGGCCGGCTCACGCCGACACGGGTGCCTGTGGAACGGGGACGGCCGGGGGCCACGGCCGTTCCCGGCCGGCCCACCCGCCCCACACCCAGGTCGGCCCCCAGGTCGGCCACCCGGTCGGCCACCCGGTCGGCCACCCGGTCAGACGCGAGAACGGAGCGGGACAGCCGGGCAGGACGTGGACCTGTCCGCGGGGGCGGCATGGACCGGAGACGAGGGCCGGCCGGCCCGGCCGGGGCATCGTCCACGCCGGGCGGCGGTGGGGGCAGCGGGAGCGGGGTTACGGCATCGCTGACGAATCGGATCGGCGCCGGGTTGCAGCTTCGGGCCAGTGCCGCGGCCAGGTCCTCCGCCGTGGGTCTACGGGCCGGATCATCGACCAGGGCCGGGGCGACCGCCACGGCGACCGCCACCGCATCCGGGCCGGTGGCATGCGGCATCGCCGCGAGCAGCAGACCGGCGAGGTCACCGACATCCATCGGCGGTGTCGCGGACCCGTCGGCGAGGTTCGCGAGACCGATGCCCGCGAGACCGATGCCCGCGAGTACCGGTCGACCGTTCGGTTCGAGTAGGACGTCGGCCGGATCGAGCCGGCCGTGCACGATGCCGACGGCATGCGCCACGGCCAGCGCCTGAGCCAGTGGCAGCCCGATGGTCACCACCTCGCCCGGGTCGAGACGGTCCCGTACCCCGAGCAGCCGTGCCAGGTCGATCGCCCCGGTGACGGGCTCGGCCACGACCGCGATGCCGTCGGCTGTGGCAACCACGTCGATGAGCGGGACCAGATGGGGATGTTCGAGCCCGACCAGGGCCCGGGCCGTTCGCATCGCGGCCACGCGGACCGCCGCGTCCGCCGGCAGCCTGACCCGCCGGACCGTGCACTCGGCCCCCGTGCCCGCGACGCGGCCGGCCCAGACATCCCCGGCACCCGCGTCCCGCACGCGTGCGCGTAGCACCACCCCCGGTACGGGCTGGTCGGCCGGATCCCCGCGCCGGCCACGAGAACCCGCAGAATCGTACATTGATGTCACGAACAGTGACGGTAAGCCGAAAAAACGGTTTTGTGCAGTCCTCTATGTAAACCTGTGGATAATACGTGTAAATAGCTACTCTCGGTAGTTTTTTCTAGGACAATCATACTGTCCGTCATCAGTGTCGGGTCGGGCAACATCGGCCGTCGCGGCCCCCGCCGGCCCCGGCGTTGCCACGCACCGGACATGTGGGTAAGCAGGGGGAATGAGCGGTTCCGAGACGCTGAGGATCACTGGACGGATACCGGTCGGGCCCGAGGAGATCCGGGACGAGCTGTGGGTGGTGGACGGAAAGATCACGTTCACGCCTTCGACGCGGGAATCGCGATCTACGTCGGCACCGACGCAGGCGGATCTTGTCGTCTATCCCGAGGACCCCCGAGCCGACGTACGTGTACCGGCCGCGCCCTCACTGATCGTGATGCGGGGACGGGTGGTCGCGGGGCAGGGCGGGTGACCGGACCCGCTCTCATCGGGTCCACGCTTGTTATCGCAGCGTCAGGAACGGCACCACACCCGGATCGGAGACGGCAGGATGAACATCCTCGCGACCAGCGGCGGCTTCGTACCGGACGGGAGGTGGGGCGCGCGGGTCGGCCCGCTCATCCACCATGCGCTGCACCTGGCCGGGGATCCGTCACGGCCGAAGCTCTGCCTGTTGGCCACGGCCACGGGCGACGACCTGACGCACTACGCGCGTTACTACTGCGCGCTCGCCCGTGACCTGCCGGACCTCCGCGCATCCCACCTGGCCCTGTTCCCGATGCCGAACGTGGCCGACGTCCGCGCGCACCTGCTGGAACAGGACGTGGTCTGGGTGGGCGGCGGCAGCGTCGCGAACCTGCTCGCGGTGTGGCGCACACACGGCCTTGACATAATCATGCGAGAGGCCTGGGAGGCGGGCGTGGTGCTCGCCGGGGTGTCCGCGGGATCACTGTGCTGGCACGTCGGAGGCACCACCGACTCGTTCGGTCCGGACCTGCGGCCGGTCACCGACGGGCTCGCACTGCTACCGTTCAGCAACACCCCCCACTACGACTCGGAACCCGGCCGGCGTCCACTTTACCAGAAGCTGGTCGCCGACGGGACGCTGCCGCCGGGTTGGGCCACCGACGACGGCGTCGGCCTGCATTTCCACGGGACCGAACTGGTAGAAGCCGTGGCTGACCGGGCACAGGCGTATGCATGGCAGGTCGAGATGGACCCGGACGGGAATGTGGTGGAAACGACGGTCACGCCCCGGCGACTGTCGGGAGTGTGACACGGGCGGGGTCTTCCCGCCGCGGCTGGGAGGACACCGCGGGTGAGCGTAGCCTCATTTTTGTGGAGGTCATGCGGCTGGGCCTGGTGCCCTACGACGAAGCCTGGCAGTTCCAGCGGTCGCTGGCCGACCGGCGGGTCGCGGGTGATACGGACGACACTCTGATTCTCCTGGAACATCCGAGCGTCTACACGGCCGGTCGGCGTACGCAACCGTGGGAGCGCCCCTTCGACGGCACTCCGGTGGTGGACGTCGACCGCGGCGGAAAGATCACATGGCACGGGCCCGGGCAGATCGTCGGCTACCCGGTGGTGCGCCTGCCCATGCCGCTAGACGTCGTGGCCTACGTCCGCGCTCTGGAGGACGCGCTGATCTCCACCTGCGACGACCTGGGTGTGCCGGCCGCGCGAGTGGCCGAGCGCAGCGGGGCGTGGACGGCGGACGGCGAGCGCAAGTTGGCGGCGATCGGCGTCCGGGTTCGCTACCGCGTCGCGTTCCACGGCTTCGCCCTGAACTGTTGTCCGAATCTGGACGCCTACAGCCGGATCGTCCCCTGTGGGATCTCCGATGCCGGGGTCACCAGCCTGAGCCGCGAGCTGGGACGGACCGTCACCGTCGACGAGGTGCTGCCCGTGCTGGAACGCCACCTGGTGGAGGTGCTGACGGCCTTCACGACCCGCCCGCGACCGGTATCGCAGACACCACAGGTAGTACAGGAGACGGAGATGGCACGGTGACCGCGGTTACCCCGGAGGGCCGGATGATGCTGCGGCTGGAGGTGCGCAACGCGGCCACGCCCATCGAACGCAAGCCGCCGTGGATCCGGACCCGGCTGCGGACCGGCCCGCAGTATTCCGACGTCAAGGCGCTCGTCCACGAAAAGGGCCTGCACACGGTATGCGAGGAGGCCGGCTGCCCGAACATCTACGAGTGCTGGGAGGACAGGGAGGCGACCTTCCTCATCGGCGGGGAGGTATGCACCCGGCGCTGCGACTTCTGCCAGATCGACTCGGGGCGCCCGGCCCCGTTCGATGCCGACGAGCCACGCCGGGTCGCCGAGTCGGTGCGCGTCATGGGGCTGCGTTACGCGACCGTGACCGGGGTCGCCCGAGACGATCTGCCGGACGGCGGGGCATGGCTGTACGCGGAGACGGTGCGCCGGATCCACGGGATGTGCGCGGGTGTCGGGGTCGAACTACTGATCCCCGACTTCCACGCCCGGCCGGAGCAGCTCGCCGAGGTGTTCGGGGCAGCCCCGGAGGTCCTCGCCCACAACATCGAAACGGTACCGAGGGTGTTCCGCCGGATCCGGCCCGGGTTCCGGTACGACCGGTCGCTGGAGGTTCTCCACCTGGCCCGGACCGCCGGTCTGGTCACCAAGTCCAACCTGATTCTCGGGCTCGGCGAGGAGCGGGCGGAGATCCTGACGACCATGGCGGACCTGCTGGACGCGGGCTGCGAACTACTGACGATCACTCAGTACCTGCGGCCCAGCCCCCGCCATCACCCGGTGGAGCGCTGGGTGCCTCCCGAGGAGTTCACCGAACTGCGGGAGGAGGCCGAACGGATGGGGTTCGCGGGGGTACTCGCGGGGCCGCTCGTGCGCTCGTCCTACCGCGCGGGCCGGATGTACCAACGAGCCGTCGAACAGCGCACGGATGTCACGGATGTCACGGAAGAACCCAAGCCCCAACTCGAAAGTTACGCAGAGTAGTTGTCGCGGTGGTGTGTGCACCTTGGTAGCGCTAGTGTCATCCGAAAGTCACCGGCCCGCTACCAGCGAACGAAGGTCCAGGCCATGATTGACACCGCATACGACCGACCTGGGAGGTCTGCGTGGTCGTGCTGAGGTCGCTACTCACCGCCATCGAAGAACTCACTCTCCTCCTGCTACCACACGGCGGTCAGCGAACCGCCCGCCGCAATGCCTGGCGCGCCGCCGCCGACCTGCATGTGGGCAGCGACCAGCACACCGACACCCCGTGGACGGTGGCCCGCATCCCGCCGCAGACCGGTGTGCGGATGACGGTGGCCACCGAACACTGAACGACGGCGCACCGCGGTCGGCGAAGCTCACGCCAGGTCGTAGGCTCGCGGTCATGGCGCGCAGGAACAGGTCGGAGGGCGACTCGCCGAAGGCGAGCACGACCGCAACAGAGCGTAAGCAGAAGACGGATGGCGGGGTCGCGGGGCCGGGACGCCTCACCCAGATCAGGACGGTGTACCGGCTGACCCGACAGCGTGATCCGCGTGCGCTCTGGTGGTCGCTGGCCGGCCTGCTGATCCCTTTCGGCATCGGCATCCTGCTCGCGCTCCTCGTCGGCCCGCTGTGGGTGTGGTTGCCCATCGGGGTCATGCTTGGCCTGGTCAGCGGTATGAACGTCTTCAGCCGGCGGGTGCAGAACACCGCCTATGCCGAGATGGAGGGCCAGCCCGGCGCGGCTGCCGGGATCGTCGAGCGGATGCGCGGAGACTGGCGACTCACCCCCGCGGTCGCGGTGAACCGCCACCAGGACGTCGTGCACCGCGTGGTGTGTCGCGCCGGAGTGGTGGTCATCGCCGAAGGCCGGGGACGCGGGCAGCGCGAGCTGCTCGGCAACGAGGTGCGCCGGGTCCGCAAAGTGATCGGCGAAACTCCCATCCACGACATCGTCGTCGGCAACGGACCCGGCGAGGTTCCGCTACCGAAGTTGCAGGCGACGCTCATGCGGCTGCCCCGCACACTGCGACGCGGTGAGGTGGACCCCGTCGAGCGCCGTCTGCGGGCGGTGAGCGCGCCGACCCTGCCCATCCCGAAGGGTCCCATCCCCCGCAACATCCCCCGCGGCGGAAAAATCCGATGATGGTCCCGGGACTGTCGATCCCCTGAAGAGGTCGCCAGCGCGACTGCGCCGATCCCGCCCGGGTCAGGCCCGCACGGGATCGCGGACGATCACGGTGCCGGCGGCGCGGTCGTGGGTGCCTCGCTGGTCCCGGTCCCAGATGAACGCCGGGACCAGCAGGCCAAGCAACACGGTACGAACGGCTGTCCAGCCCCATCCCACTCGGCCGTGGTCACTCACCCGGATGACGCGCAGACCCACCAGACGCATCCCGATGGTCTGGCCGTTCGCCGCGATCAGAATGAACTCCTGCAGCAGGAAGGCAAGGTAGACGGCGAGCCCGCGGGCATCGACCGAGTAGCGGACCCCCACGAGCACCGGTACGCCGACCAGCAGGTTCGCGATGACCGCATCCACCGCGAACGCCGCGAGTCGATGGCCGAAGCCGCTCACCGCGCCGGGGCCCTCGGCCGGCAGACCCAGCCGCACACCGGGCGGGATGTCCTTCGGATGCTGCGGACCTTCCAGCCAGTTTCCAAGTGCTCGTCCCACGGCGCAAGCTTATGCCGCGTCGCCACCCCGACATCCTCGTCACCAAGAGTGACAATATTACGGCATGTTACAGTCACGAAACTTCCTCGTTATGTTCACGGAACCGCATGGGGTTACGTTCCGCATCAAGGCATGGCGTATCCTTCCTATCCACACAGGAATTAAGCTCCCCTGGAGGATGGATGTTCACAAACGCCGATGACGTACTCCGCTATATTGCGGACGATGGCGTCGAATTCGTCGACGTCCGATTCTGTGACCTTCCTGGGATTATGCAGCACTTCACGATCCCGACCGAGGTCTTCGCCGAGTCGATATTCACCGAAGGCCTGATGTTCGACGGCTCCTCGATCCGCGGGTTCCAGGCGATCCACGAGTCCGACATGCTCCTGCTACCGGACCCGAGCACGGCTTTCGTCGACCCGTTCCGGGAGCACCGGACGCTCGCGATGACCTTCTTCATCCATGACCCGATCACCAAGGAGGAATACTCGCGCGACCCGCGCAACACCGCAAAAAAGGCCGAGTCCTACCTGCGGGGAACGGGTTTCGCCGACACCGCCTACTTCGGCCCGGAAGCCGAGTTCTACATATTTGACGACGTCCGCTACGACTACAACCCGTACGGTTCCATGCACGCCGTGGACTCCGTCGAGGCGGCCTGGAACACGGCCCGCAAGGAGGAGGGCGGGAACCTCGGCTACAAGCCCAGGTTCAAGGGCGGCTACTTCCCGGTGCCACCGACCGACCACTTCACCGACCTGCGGTCGGAGATGGTCCGGGCGTTGTTCCGGGCCGGCATCACCGTCGAGATGCAGCACCACGAGGTGGGGACCGCAGGCCAGGCCGAGATCGACATCCGGTTCGACACGCTGCTGCGGACCGCCGACAACCTGATGCTCTACAAGTACATCATCCGCAACGTCGCGCTGTCCCGCGGGAAGACCGTGACCTTCATGCCGAAGCCGCTCTTCCAGGACAACGGCTCGGGTATGCACGTCCACCAGAGCCTGTGGCAGGGCGAGGATCCCCTGTTCTACAGCGAGAGCGGCTACGGCGGCCTGTCCGACCTGGCCCGCTACTACATCGGCGGGCTGCTGCACCACGCACCGGCGCTGCTGGCGTTCACCAACCCCACCACGAACTCCTACCGGCGCCTCGTACCGGGCTACGAGGCTCCAGTCAACCTCGTCTACTCGGCGCGCAACCGCTCGGCCTGCTGCCGGATCCCGCTCAGCGGCGTCTCACCCAAGGCGAAACGGATCGAGTTCCGGGTCCCCGACCCGAGCTGCAACCCTTACCTGGCCTTCGCGGCAATGCTGATGGCCGGCCTGGACGGCATCCGCAACAAGATCGAACCGCCGGACCCGATCGACAAGGACCTCTACGATCTGCCACCGGACGAACTGGCCGCCGTGCCGCAGGTGCCAGGGTCGCTCGAGAAGGTGCTCGACGCTCTTGAGGCCGACCACGACTTCCTGACCGAAGGAAACGTCTTCACGCCCGACCTGATCGAGACATGGATCGACTACAAGCGCATCAACGAGGTCGACGCGATTCGACTTCGACCCCACCCGTACGAATTCCAGCTCTACTACGACATCTGATCGGCCGCCGACCGGGCCGGCGTCACCGGGACCGCGTCACCGGGCCGGTTGACGCGGTCCCGACAACAACCACGAATGCGATGACGCCGGGCCCCAGTCCGTCCGCGGGCCGGGCGTCATCGCGTTTCCGAGTGGCTTGTCCGGCGGCCGAAGGCGCTGTTCGACAAAAGCCGGAAAACTGAACTGACCGGTAATTCGCGATTGACCGAAAATTTACCGTGGCGGAACTGAAAGGTAACTGGACACGGCGAAGCTCCGGACGGAACCCTTCTGTCACCCGCGGCCGGGGTCGAACAATCCGCAGGTGCGCGATGAGACACTCCGCTACGTGCCACGCCAACCACGGGGAGTATGAGTGAGTTACCAGGCCGAGTACATCTGGATCGACGGCACCAAGCCGGAGCCCCTGATGCGCAGCAAGACCCGGATCGTGAAGGACGGCAAGAAGCCGGACATCTGGGGGTTCGACGGCTCGAGCACCAACCAGGCACCAGGATCCAACTCGGACTGCGTCCTGCAGCCCGTGTACACATGTCCAGACCCGCTGCGCGGCGGGGACAACATACTGGTCCTGTGCGAGGTCGCGCTGACCGACTTCACCCCACACCCGACCAACACCCGCGATTTCTGCCGCCAGGCTGGCGAGAAGTACGCGGACCAGGCACCGATGTTCGGCATCGAGCAGGAGTACACCTTCTTCCAGAAGGGCCGGCCACTTGGCTGGCCCGAAGTGGGCTACCCGGCCCCGCAGGGTCCCTACTACTGCGGTGCCGGTGGCGAGGGGATGGTAGGCCGTGCGATCGTCGAGAAGCACACCCAGGCATGCCTCGACGCGGGCCTCGCCATCGAGGGCACCAACGCCGAGGTCATGATGGCCCAGTGGGAGTTCCAGATCGGCGTGCTCGCACCCACCGCCATCGGTGACCAGATTTGGGTGGGCCGTTGGCTGCTGCACCGCATCGCCGAGGAGTTCGACGTCACCGTCTCGTTTGCCGCGAAGCCGATCCCCGGTGACTGGAACGGCGCCGGCGCCCACACCAACTTCTCCACCAAGGCCACGATGGCGGGTTGGGATGCCATCGTCACCGTGTGCGAGGCTCTCGGTACCCGGGTACTCGAGCACGTCAAGAACTACGGTCACGGGATCGAGGACCGCCTGACCGGTCAGCACGAGACCGCACCGTGGGACAAGTTCTCCTGGGGCGCTTCGGACCGCGGCGCGTCCGTCCGCATCCCGTGGGCGGTGGAGAAGGCCAAGAAAGGCTGGATCGAGGACCGTCGTCCCAACGCCAATATGGACCCGTACCTGGTCACCGGCCTGATCGTCGACACGTGCTGCAGCGCGCTGGCCGGCGAGAAGCCGCTCCTCGCCATCCCCGGCCAGAAGGACGCGGCCGGGACGGTCGTCACGGACTGAGGCATACCCGCGCGGCTGAACCACTGAACTTTCGCACCATCGTCGAGGCCGCCGGGCCCGCCCTAACGTCCGGCGGCCTGCTCGCGAGCAAAGAGCGCCTCGGTTACCGAACGTGCGCGCGCTCCCGCACGCCGGTGGTCGCCGACCAGCTCCTCAGCCTGCTCCGCCGGGTATCCGACCGCCCTTGCCACCTGGGCCAGTGCCCGAGGTTCGCGCGGCAGCACGTCGCCTGGGCGACCGCGGGTCAGCATGATCGCGTTGCGGATGCGCGACGCCATGGTCCACGCGTCCGCAAGCGTCGCCGCCTCGACCGGATCGAGCAGCCCGGCGGCGGCAGCCGCGCGCAGCCCGCCAAGCGTCGACGTGGTGCGCAACGCCGGCACGGCATGGGCATGTCGCAGCTGCAGCACCTGCACCGCCCACTCCACATCGGTGAGACCGCCCGGTCCGAGCTTCAGATGCAGCGTGCGGTCCACCCCGCGCGGGATGCGTTCCGCCTCCATCCGGCCGCGTAGCCGGACAACCTCGGTGACCGTTCCAGGTGGCAGGACAACGGGATATCGGATCTCATCCACCCACGTGCAGAACCGGTCACCCAGCTCGCCGTCGCCCGCGACCGGGCACGCCCGCAGCAGCGCCTGCGCCTCCCAACCAAGCGACCACCGGCGGAAATAGGCGGCATAGCCGGCAGGTGTGCGGGTCATCGGACCGCAACGGCCCTCCGGGCGAAGCTGTGCGTCCAGTAGCAGGGGCGGGTCCGGCGCGGGGAGGGCGAGCAGCCGCCGCAGTTCGGCCACGACCGTCCGCGCGGCGTCAGCCGCCTCACCATCCGTCGCCCCATCGGTCGGCTCGTGCACGAACACGACATCCGCGTCGCTGCCGTAGGACATTTCCCCGCCGCCCAGACGACCCATCGCGATCACTGCGATCCGGACCGGTAGCGGGTGGCCGGCCTGCTGCTCGAAACGTCGTTCCGCCACGAACAGGGACGCCTCGATCGTCGCTGCCGCCGCGTCCGACAGTGCCCGGCCCACCGCGGCGACGTCCAGCAGCCCGAGCAGGTCCGCGCAGGCCACCCTCACCAGTTCAACCCGCCGTACCGCGCGGGCCCGCCCGACCGCCTGCTCCCAGACGGGATTGCGGCGGGCGATCGCGATCAGCGCCTGGATCAGTTGGGCACGGGTGCGGGGGCGTAGGTCGTCGGTGGTCCGCAACAGCCGGACCGACTCCGGAGCCCGCTGCATCAGATCTGCCACGTAACTACTTGTGGCCAGCAGCCGGCACAGCCGTTCGGCCGCACCGCTCTCGTCCCGCAGCAGCCGCAGGTACCACGGGGTACGTCCCAGGGCGTCGCTGACCTGACGATAGGCGAGCAGGCCGGCGTCGGGGTCGGCTGCGTCAGCGAACCAGTGCAACATCGCCGGGAGCAGGCGACGCTGGATCGTCGCCGTCCGGCTGACGCCGTTGGTCAGCGCCTCGATATGGCGAAGCGCACCTGCGGTGTCGACGAAGCCCAGCGCGGCAAGCCTGTCCCGGGCCTCCTGCGGCGTCAGGCGGACCTCCTCCGCCGACAGCCTCGCCACCGCCTCCAGCAGCGGCTGGTAGAAGAGCCGCTCGTGCAGGCGGCGGACGAAGCGGGTGACACGGACGTGCTCGGCCGCCATCTCCCCGGCGGAGGCCAGGCCGAGGGAACGGGCCAGCCAGCGCAGTTCACCGGGATCGCGGGGCAACGTGTGTACCCGTCGGAGACGCTGGAGCTGCAGGCGGTGCTCGGTGCCACGCAGGAAGCGGTACGCGTCCGCCAGACCGGCTGCGTCCCGGCGTCCGACATAACCACCGCGGGCGAGCGCGCCGAGCGCCAGCAGGGTCGAGGCCGTGCGCAGCCTCACATCGGTCCGGCCGTGCACAAGCTGGAGCAACTGGACTGCGAACTCGACGTCGCGCAGCCCACCCGGGCCGAGTTTGATGTCACGGTCGGCCTCCCCCGGTGGCAGCGACCGTTCCACCCGTCGCCGCATCGCCTGGACGTCGGCGACGAACCCGGGCCGGGACGCGGCCGACCAGACCAACGGTCCGACCGCGGCGCAGAACCGCTCCCCCACCTCACGATCACCCGCGACCGGACGCGCCTTGAGCAGTGCCTGGAACTCCCAGGTTCTGGCCCATCGCAGGTAGTAGGCGTCGTGGCTCGCCAGGGTGCGTACCAGCGGGCCGTTGCGACCTTCGGGCCGCAACCCCACGTCGATCTGGAACAGCGCGCCCTCGCCGGTGACCGCCCCGCAGGCACGCACCATGCCCTCGGCGAGGCGGGTCGCCGCGGCGAGCGCCGCCACCTCGTCGTTGCGGATGACGGTGCTGCGGCCCGGACCGATACAGCCCGGACCGTTACCGACGGGGTCGGCATCCTCGCCGGCCTGCCCGGGTTCGGCGACGAAGAGCACGTCGACGTCGCTCACGTAGTTCAGTTCCCGGCCACCGCACTTGCCCATGCCGATGACGGCCAGGCGGACCGACGGAGCCGCCGGCGACACCGTCGACCGTGCGACCGCCAGCGCCGCGTCAAGGGCGGCCGACGCAAGGTCGGAAAGCTCCGCGGTGGCATCGTCGAACGGCACGGCGCCGGTGAGGTCTCGGGCTGCGAGGACGAACAGGGCACGGCGGTAGGCGACACGCAGCGCATCGAGGATGGCGATGCCCTCGCCCGCGGCCCGAGGCACGGCCGCGTCCGGGTCCGCGCCGACCGCACGCAGCAGGTGCTCGCGGGTACGGCGGGCGCTCGGGGTGGCGCGCATCAGGTCGTCGTCGGCTATCACCCGCCAGTCGGTGGGATGGCGGACGAGGTGATCGCCAAGGGCGGCGCTTGCCCCGAGCACCGCGACGAGCCGCCGGCGCAGGCCCGGGTGAGCGGCGAGCACGGCAAGCAGTTCGTGCCCGATCTCGTCGGGCGAGGTGTCCACGACCCTCTCGATCGCGGCGAGCGCGAGGTCGGGATCGGCCGCGCGCGAGAGTTCCACGAGCACGGCATTACCGGAAAGATCGATACTGGGGGAATCGACCGAGCCGTGCGCCGTAGCCCCTGTGTCACCGTCAGGACGTCCGTCGGGTTCGGCGGCCAGGCCGAGCCGCCGGATGGTGGTCGTGGACCTGTCGACGTTGCTGAATCCCATCCTGGCCAGTTGGGCCTGCACGGAACTCCCGCGCGGGTGCGTGCCACCGGGGCCGCCACGTACCTGCCCGGGCCCGGATTCGCACGCTCCGCTCACGCATCCCATCCTCGTCCCCGGACGGGTTCGCGGGCCTTTCGATCGGCTTTGCAGCAGCATCCACCCCGGCGGCATCCACCCCGGCGGCTGCTACCCGGCCGCGGAACGCAGCGTCTGCAGGGCGGTGTCGGCGTGCCGGTCCATGGACAGTTCGGAATCAATGCGCGCGAGCACGATGCCGTCGGAGCCGAGAACAAATGTGGAGCGCTTGTTCGGACCCCGCCTGCGGCGGACTCCGAAAGCGTCGGCGATCGTGCGGTCGGTGTCTGCGATGAGGGGGAAGCCGAGCGAATGTCTCGCGCTGAACTCGGCTTGCTTGGCGACGTCGTCCGCGCTGACCCCGACGATGCCGGCTCCCAGCGCGGTGAACTCGGCCGCGAGGTCGCGGAAATGGCAGCTTTCCCTGGTACAGCCGTAGGTCATCGCCGCCGGGTAGAAGAAGACCACCAGCGGCCCCTTGGCCAGCAGGTCGGCCAGGCGCAGGGTAGCGCCCGTCTCGTCAACGCCCGACAGGTCCGTGACCCGATCCCCGATATCCATGCGGCGATCCTCTCGCGGAACGGACCGGGATGTCTCGGCATGGTATGCACCGTTTCGCCAACGATGGCCGATCCGGCAGTGGCCATGACAGCCACGGCACCGACCGGCATTCGCCACGGGACCGTCCCGCTGTGCGCTGAAGCCGCCCCCGGTATCCGACCGTCCTGACACAATGCCTCACGATGCGTCCTATGACGGGTACCCGGTGGGTACCGATTGAGATGTGGATGTCCATGCGGTGGGCCAGCCTGCGCACGGCCCGCCCGGCAGCCCGCGAGCCTTGTCCCGACCCACTCGTGCCAGCGGCAACGGCGGACACGTGAACCAGCTTCAGCAGCTCATCCGCAGCCGTATCGACGAGCGGGGATGGTCCTACGCCGAGGTCGCCCGGCGCGGTCGCCTGCCCCGGTCCACCGTCCACAACCTCGCCACGAACGCCCGACTGCTCAGGCTGCCCCAACCGGCCACCCTGGACGGGCTTGCCCGCGGCCTGGAGCTCCCGCTACCGGTGGTGCGGTCGGCGGCGGCAGCCGCCGCCGGTCTGACCCTGCATGCCGAGGCGGGTTCGGACCCCGAGGTGACCGCCCTCGTCGCGGGTGTCGAACAGCTCAGCCCGGTGGACCGCAAACACGTGACGGCGCTGGTCGAATCGCTTCTGCGCCATGCCCGCGCACGCGATGACACGGGCCACCGACCCGACCACCCCCAACCTGATGTAGGGTAGGGGATCAACTGCGTCACAGTATCGGCAGGTACCGATCGACTTCGAAGGGCGTGACCTGCCGCCGGTACTCGGCCCACTCGGCCCGCTTGTTCCGCAGGAAGAACTCAAAAAGATCATCACCGAGCGTGTCGCGCACCATGGCCGACTTCTCCATGGTCACGATCGCCTCCTCCAGCGAACCGGGCAGCGCCGTGATACCCCGCTCACGCCGCTGCGACTCGGTCAGCGTCCACACGTCGTCCGCGGCCGGCGGCGGGAGTTCGTAACCCTCCTGGATGCCCCGCATACCCGCGGCGAGGATCAGCGCGAAGGCAAGGTAGGGATTGCAGGCGCTGTCCGGCGAGCGGTATTCGATCCGCGTCGTGTTCGGCTTGTTCGGTTTGTGCAACGGCACCCGCACGAGGGCGGAGCGGTTGTTGTGCCCCCAGCACACGTATGCCGGTGCCTCCAGCACCTCACCCGCACGCTGATCGCCGACAATCCGCTTGTAGGAGTTCACCCACTGGTTGGTCACCGCCGTGATCTCGGCCGCGTGGACGAGGAGACCCGCGATGAACGCCTGGGCGACCTTGGAGAGATGGTAGGTGTCGGTCGGGTCGTGAAATGCGTTCCGATCGCCCTCGAAGAGGCTGAGGTGGGTGTGCATGCCCGACCCGGCCTGATCGCTGTAGGGCTTGGGCATGAAGGTCGCATAGACCCCCTGGCGGAGGGCGACCTCCTTCACCACCTGACGGAAGGTCATGATGTTGTCGGCGATGGTGAGCGCGTCCGCATACCGCAGGTCGATTTCCTGCTGCCCGGGCGCCACCTCGTGGTGGCTGAACTCGACCGAGATCCCCAACCGCTCCAGAACCCCGATGACCTGCTGCCGGAAATCATGGCTGATGTCGTTCGGAGTAAGGTCGAAATAACCCGAATCGTCAACCGGCGGGGGTACCGGAGCGCCACGCTTCGGCGATTCGCGCAACAGGAAGAATTCTATCTCGGGATGGGTGTAGAAGGTGAACCCGGCATCCGCGGCATTGGCCAGCGTCCGCCTCAGGACCCATCGCGAGTCCGCCGGGGACGGCCTTCCGTCGGGCATGACGAGATCGCAGAACATTCGGGCCGTGACCGGATTGTCACCACGCCAGGGCAGCACCTGGAAGGTCGACGGATCCGGTTTCGCAAGCATGTCCGCCTCGTGCACCCTCGCGAAACCCTCGATGGAGGAACCGTCGAAGCCGATGCCCTCGGCGAGCGCCCCCTCAAGCTCCGCCGGCGCGATCTCGACGGACTTCAGCACCCCGAGCACGTCGGTGAACCACAACCGGATGAACCGGATGTCACGTTCCTCCAACGTACGCAGGACGAACTCCTGCTGCTTGTCCATGGCCGCCTCCGCGCCGAGGGGTTGGGCTCGCCTCAGGACCCGTCTGGTGGATCAGTGGGCGGGCGAGGGTTCTTGGGCATGTCCAGGAGGACCATAGCGACTGGCCTGCCCGAACGCTCCGACGTTGCCCACCGGCAAACGAATCGGTAACCCCACGTTACCTTCGGATCCGGACCGGGCAGGAGCAAGGACGATCGGTGAATCTTCGTCCGGCTAGGCTGCGCATATGGCCCAGTTGCGTGTCGCGCTCGCCCAGGTCAACACCACAGTCGGCGATCTTGAAGCCAACGCGGACCTGGTGAGCACCTGGACGAGACGGGCGCTGCGGTGTGGAGCCCACCTGGTGGCGTTCCCGGAGATGACACTCACCGGATACCCGGCCGAGGATCTCGTCCTGCGCCGGTCGTTCACGCAGGCGTCCCGTGACGCCGTCGACCATCTTGCCGGACGCCTGGACGACGAGGGCGCCGGTGAACTGGCCGTGATCGTCGGCTATCTCGATCGTTCCCGTAATCCCACGCCACGTCTGGGTCGTCCCGCCGGTGAGCCGCAGAACGCCGCGGCGGTGCTCTGGCGGGGCGAGGTCGTGGCCCGCTACGCCAAACACCACCTGCCGAACTACGGCGTGTTCGACGAGTTCCGCTACTTCGTTCCCGGCTATGACTTCCCCGTGCTCCGCATCCACGGAGTCGATGTCGGGCTCACGATCTGCGAGGACCTCTGGCAGGACGGTGGACCCGTCGCCGTCGCCCGCACGGCCGGGGTCGGGCTGCTGGTGTGCCTCAACGGATCCCCCTACGAACGGGGTAAGGCCTTCCAGCGCGACGAGCTGTCCGCGACAAAGGCCCGGGAGGCCCGGGCCGCGCTCGCATACGTCAACCTGGTCGGCGGCCAGGACGAGCTCGTCTTCGACGGCGGCTCACTCGCGGTGGACGCAACCGGCCGGCTGCTCGCCCGCGCCGGACAGTTCACCGAGACGCTGCTGACCGTCGACCTCGACCTGCCTTCCGGTCCGGCCGACCCGCCCGGCATCGACCCGGTGGACGCCGGCGACGGCACCGTGATGTCGGTGACCCGCACCGTGCTCACGAGCGAACCCGTACCGTCCTACCCACCGCAACCGCCTGTCGTGGCGCACCGGCTGGAGCCCGCCGCCGAGCTGTACGCCGCGGTGGTCACCGCCACCCGCGACTACGTCCGCAAGAACGGGTTCGGGTCGGTCGTACTCGGGCTGTCCGGCGGTATCGACTCGGCACTGGTCGCGGCGGTCGCGGTGGACGCCCTCGGCGCCGACCGGGTGCACACCGTCGCAATGCCTTCGGTGCACTCGTCGACCGGATCGGTGGACGACGCGGCGGAGCTGGCGCTGCGCACCGGTGTCGTGCACACTGTGGCCCCGATCCAGCCGGTGGTCGACGCTTTCCACGCCGCGCTCGCCGCTACCGGCGGTCTGGGTGGTCTCGCCACGGAGAACCTTCAGGCCCGGGTTCGCGGCACACTGCTGATGGCACTGTCGAACACCCATGGTCACCTTGTTCTGACCACGGGCAACAAGAGTGAACTCGCGACGGGATTCTCCACCCTCTACGGAGACAGCGCGGGCGGGTTCGCACCGATCAAGGATGTACCCAAGACCCTCGTGTGGGAACTCGCACGGTGGCGCAATGCCGAAGCGGTCCGCCGCGGCGAGACCCCACCCATCCCAAAAGAGATCATCATCAAGCCGCCGTCCGCCGAGCTTGCTCCGGGCCAGCTCGACTCGGACCGGCTCCCGGACTACTCGACGCTGGACGCGGTACTCGACGACTACGTGGAGCGCGACCAGGGCCGGGTCGAACTGATCACATCCGGTCATGATCCGGAGACCGTCGAACGGGTAATCCGACTGGTGGACCTCGCCGAGTACAAGCGCCGGCAGAACCCCCCGGGGCCGAAGGTGACGTCGAAGGCGTTCGGCCGCGACCGCCGGCTGCCGATCACCTCCCGCTGGCGCGAGCGCGGAACCCCGTCGCCGAACACCGAACCGCCGAACCACCCGACGCCGAACACCGACGCGCCGCTCGACGGCGGTATGGACGGTGCGTCAGCCCGCGGCTGACCGACCGGCGGGTCCGGGTCCGGGTCCGGGTCCAGAACGTCGGACGATCCCCCGCAGGACGGTGTCGACCACGCCCGCGACCCGGGAGCCGCTGACATCATGTGAATGACCGGTGTACTGCCAGTACGCGACAGGTCCGATCAGCATGTCGGTGACCAGGTCGATATCGATATCGGGGCACAGCTCTCCCGACACGACGCCGCCACGCAGCACGGTGGCGACCCGTTCCCGTGCCGGCGCCATGACACGTTTGCGGTAGGCCTCGAACAGGTCCGGGTGGGCTTCCTTCTCGGCCAGCAGCCTCGGCATGATGCGTCCGGACAACGTCTGGATGTTGTGCCGGCGCACGGTGTTGAGCCAGGCGACAAGATCATCTCGTAGTGACCCGGTCTCCACCCCACCCGACACGTTGGCCAGCGTCCGCAGGGCGTCCGAGACCAGCGCGTCCTTACTCGGCCATCGCCGGTACACCGTTGCCTTGCCGACTCCGGCCCGGGCGGCGACCGCCTCCATCGACAACCCGGTGAATCCGCTGTCCGCAAGCGCCTGCAGCGTCGCACTGATGATCGCATCGTCACAGCGGGTGTCGCGGGGGCGTCCCGGTGTACGGAACGGCATGCCGGTTCCCGCCGACCGCGCCGAGCCGGGGGCACGCCCGGCGGACATCGTCACCGCGCACACCGTGCCGCGCATCCTCCGACGAGATGGCCGACCCGGTCGCCTCGCGCGACACGGCCTACCGCCCGGACCCGCCTACCTGCCCGGATCTGCCTGTGCACACCGTTGCCGGGCCCACTGCGCCGCGTCGGTCTGTGCTGCATCGGTCTGTGCTGCATCGGTCTGTGCTGCGTCGGTCTGTGCTGCATCGATCTGTGCTGCATCGATCTGTGCTGCATCGATCTGTGCTGCATCGATCCCGCCGTCCGCCGTTTTTGGGACGCCTCAACAATCCAAGATCGAAGCTTACGGTGAGCCGCGCTCACACGCATCCGTTTCATTGCCCCGCCCACGCCGTCACCATCCGTGTGCCCGGTCAGACCGGCAGGAAACGGCTGGTAGCACGCACGGCGCTACCACCGGAGCGGTGGCAGCATGGTAGGCACGCCGGGACGCGCCAGCGCCTGGACGGACTCACAGGAGATCGGATGGAAACCACAGCAGAGGTGTGTTCCCAGGTCACTTCAGTGGCCGCGGAGGCGACGCTGTACGGTGCGCCGACCGCACCGGGCGTTTCGACGACACCGGCTCGGACCACCACGGCCGGCGGCGCCTCGCCGCGCCGGGGCAGGACCACCGTCCGGGATGTGCAGGCGTCCAAGGACCGCGCAGAGAAATGGGCGATGCTCACCGCCTACGACGCGACCACGGCTCGGATCTTCGACGAGGTGGGCGTGCCCGTACTGCTCGTCGGCGACTCGGCGGCCAATGTCGTCTACGGCTACGACACGACCGTCCCGGTCACCATGGAGGAGATGCTGCCGCTCGTACGGGCGGTCGTGCGCGGCACCACCCATGCGATGGTCGTCGCGGACCTGCCGTTCGGCTCCTATCAGGGGTCCGTCGAGCAGGCACTGGCCAGCGCGGCGCGTTTCCTGAAGGACGGAGGCGCCCAGGCGGTCAAGCTTGAAGGCGGCGTCCGGGTGGTACCGCAGGTCGCCGCGTTGGTGGCGGCCGGCATCCCGGTCATGGCCCACCTCGGCCTGACCCCGCAGAGCGTGAACGTCCTCGGCGGCTACCGGGTGCAGGGACGCGGTGACGCGGGCGAGGCCCTGCTCGCGGACGCACTCGCGCTGGAGGCGGCCGGCGCGTTCGCCGTCGTACTGGAGGTCGTCCCCTCCGACCTGGCCTCCCGGGTGAGCAAGGAACTGACAGTCCCGACCATCGGCATCGGAGCCGGCACGGACTGCGACGCGCAGGTTCTGGTCTGGCAGGACATGGCGGGGCTTACCGAAGGCCGGCCTCCCCGGTTCGTCAGGCGCTACGCCGACCTACGTTCGACGCTGACCGAAGCGGCACTGCGGTTCGCCGAGGATGTCCGCGACGGCACCTTCCCCACGATCGAACACAGCTACCAGTGAGGAGACTTCCCCCGTCCTGACGGGTGCATGCTCTGCCACCTGATCGCGGCCCCACGGGTGGACGCCGAGTTCCCAGCCCGGCTCCACCCGGTCAGGGCCGTGCGATGACGGGCTGGGCGAGCTGGGCGTCGAGCACCGCGCGGGCCGACACCAGGGACGGCCCGTACCAGGTCAGGTGACGACCGGACACACACGCTGTCGTCATGCCTGCGAACGCCTCCGGGCCGTCGGTGGGACCGAACGGATACGGCTCGTCGGGCAGCACCACCAGATCGCATGCCGGCATGTCTTCCAGGCGTATCCGGGGATAACGCTGCGGGTGGTCGGCCAGCACGTTGTCGATCCCGAGCCGGCGCAGGACGTCACCGCTGAAGGTCTCGCGCCCCACGGCCATCCAGGGCCGTCGCCACACCGGGACGAGAGCCGTCCGCCGCGGGCCCCGGTGCGGCACCGCCCACGTCCGCACCGCGGCGTCCAGCCACGTCGGCCGGTCAAGCCCACAGCCGTGACACAGCATCCGGTCGAGGCTCACCAGCGCGGCGTCCACGGTGGTCGGCGCGGTCACCCACACCGGGATCCCTGCGACGCGCAGCGAGTCAAGGTCGACGGCCCGGTTCTCCTCGGCGTTGGCGCATACCACGTCAGGAGCAAGCGAGATGATCCGTGCGACGTCCGGGTTCTTCGTCCCCCGTACCCGGACCACCTCAAGTTCGGTCGGGCGCACGCACCAGTCCGTCGCCCCGACGAGGAGTCCGGGCGCGGTCACCGCGATGGCTTCGGTGAGGCTCGGGACGAGCGAGACCACCCGGGTGATCCGGCGAGGCACATCCACCTCAAGCCCCAGATCATCAATGACGCCCATGGCCACCATCGGCTCCTCCGGTACGTACCCCCACGACGCCCGACCCCGGAAGCAGGGTTCCCTGAAGATCACCGAAGGCGACCACCGGAAGATCCTTCACCATCGCCGGACACCGAAGGCAATCTTCAGGGGAAGCTCAGATGTCGGTGACCCGCAGACCCGCGTGTACCTTGTAGCGCCTGTTCACCGAGATGAGGTTGGCGGTCAGCCCCTCGACCTGCGCGGCGTTGCGCAGCTTGCCAGCATATACCCCGCGCATACCGGCGATCCTGCTCGCAAGGGCCGCGACGGTGTCCGTGGCCTGGCGGTCATCGCCCAGTACGAGGATGTCGGTGTCGACCTCGTCGACCGTCTCATCGGCCAGCAGCACCGCGCTGACATGGTGGAACGCGGCAACGACCGTGCTGTCCGGCAGCAGCGCGGCGGCCTGCTGGGCGGCGCTTCCCTCTGGTACCGCAAGCACGAACGCGCCGCCCTTGTCGAAACCCAGCGGGTTGACGCAGTCGACGACGATCTTCCCTGCCAGTTCGGAACGCAGGCTGACCAACAGTTCCCCGTGGCCGTCCCAGGGCACCGCGACGATCACGATGTCGCCCTTGGCCGCGGCGGTGGAGTTGTCCGCGCCGACGACAGGCAGGTCGGCCGCGCTCAGTTCCGCGGCAGCCTCCTGCGCACGCTCGGCGGAACGCGAACCGAGCACGACCTGGTTGCCTGCGATGGCGAACCGGCGGCCGAGTCCGCGGCCCTGCGGGCCGGTCCCACCAAGAATGGAGATCGTCAACAGCGAGACATCAGGTAGATCACGAAGTGAACCCATAAGCGCATCCTGCCGCACAACCCGCTTTCGGGGCGCTCCGATCAGAACCCACCGATCGCCGTCGGCGACCATTGCCTGGTTTCTGGGCACCGGGCCGCGCGTTGAGGATAACCCCACAGCCGGATTCACCTTCAGGCACCCCCGCCGTCCGGCGGCAAAGCCGATAGGAGACTATACCTACACAACATGACAGCTACGGGTTTAGATCGTTCCGCGGAAGGTTGGCAAACGCCGGGGGCCCAGTCTTTTCGGAGACGTAGCCGTACCGACCAGGCAAAGGAGCGGTGGAAGGTGAACGACGGACGCAACTCCATGACTGCGACGCTTCGCGAACGGGATATGACATTGCGTGATATCCATGGTGGTATGGGGAGCCCCGGGCGCACGTCGTTCGACGACGGGTCGTACCGTTCCATTCCACGGACAGCGGAGAGATCTACGGAGTCAGGCGGGAGAGGTCGAGCAATGGCGGACGTATCGGTTCGCTTCGCGATGACGAACGACAGCGAAGTGGTGCTCAACCTGTCGCTGCCGCAGGCACTGCGCCTGATGGAGGCGATCGCACGCAAGGTCGGCGAAACGCTGGCCGAACGCAGCACACAGAACGTGGGTGGCGTGGGTGGTGTTCCCGCACCGGCTCCGTCCAACGGCATGCCGAGCCTGGGGCCCTACACCCCGTCCTAGCACTCCAGCCGTCGCCCCGGCGGCGGCTACGGATGGCCACCCGGGTGTGACCGACCGGCTGTGGTGGTTGCGGCAACCACCACCTGGCCGGCTGTCGCCCTTGCCGAGTTGTTGCCGAGTTGTTGCCGGACGAACGGCTCCCGGCCCAACGGCTGCTGGGCAGACCTCGGTGTGGTCAGCCCCGGACCGGTCGATGGCTGCCCAGCGCGCGTGGGTGCGACGTCGCATACACCTCACGGAGCCGGTCCACAGTCACCAACGTGTAGATCTGGGTGGTGCTGACCGACGCATGACCAAGTAGCTCCTGCACGACCCGCACATCCGCGCCACCGTCCAGCAGGTGCGTCGCGAAGGAATGCCGCAGTACATGCGGTGACACACCCTCGACACCCGCCGCGAGTGCCGCGGTCCGCAGCACCGTCCAGGCGCTCTGCCGCGACAGGCGGTTCCCCCTGCGGGACAGGAACACCGCCGGGGACGCGCGCCGACTCGCCAACACGGGACGGGCCCGGGTCAGGTACGCCGAGAGCGCCTCCCGGGCATACCGGCCGAGCGGGACGACCCGGGTTCGACCGCCCTTACCTTGCAGGCGCACCGACGCCGCATCCAGATCAAGGTCGTCGACGTCGAGGCCCACCGCCTCGGAAATCCGTGCGCCCGTGCCGTACAACAGCTCCAGCAACGCAACCGCCCGATCCCGCCGGCTGCCTTCCACGGGATCGGAACCGGCCGGTCCGGCCGCGGCGGCGAGAACAGCCGCTACCTGGTCCACCGTAAGCGCCCTGGGTAACCGACGTGGCGGGGTCGGTGGCCGGACCGGCTGGGAGACGTCGGTGCTCACCTCACCCTCCTGCGTGGCAAAGCGATGCAACGCCCGGACGGCGACCAGCATCCGGGCCACCGATGACGCCGCGAGCGGCGGATGCCCCTGCGCGCCCTCGCGCAACGTGGCGGCGAACTCGGCCACCTCGGACTCGTCCACGTCCGCCAGGGACCGCACCCCGCGCGCGCCAAGGTGCTCAAGGTAACGGCGAAGGTCACGCCGATACGCGAGGAGGGAGTTGCGCGCGAGCCCGCGCTCCCCTTCCAGGTGATCGAGAAAGCGCTCGACCACAGGCCCCGGGTCAACCGAACCGCTCACCGGCGCGATACCAGCACCATGCCAACCCCATGAACCTGGGCCGGCCGGACCCCACGGGTCGAGAACCCGCCCGGTATGCCTGCGCTCACCATCGACGTGAGTGTAGGTGCCTTCGGGGACCGTGGGTGCCATTGGACGACATCCCCCGGCGAGGCGGTGCGGCGCCTGTTGTTCGGGGGGCCCGTTCCGCGCCGGCAGCAATATGCGGTTATCCTCCGATGCATGCGGACAGACAGCAAACCGTCACGGTATGTCTTGTATCTGCTGTCCGCTGCCGTCATCATGGTGACGACCGGCTGCGGTAACGGCACGAACGTCACCGGTGCGTCCGCTCCACCCCAGGCACCGGCACTGCAGTCGGCCGGCGATCGGACCGTGACCGCCGGGCCACCGACCACAGCGCCGGCGCAGTCCGGTGCCGCCAGCACCGATCCCACCCGGGCGGCGCTGGCCACGGTCAACGCATACTTCGAGGAGATCGACAGAGCCAGTCTGGAGGGACGGGTGGCGGACGTGACCGCAACCGCCATGCCCGGATGCCAGACGTGCATGCTCGACATCGAGGCGACCCGCACGTTCCATGCCCGGGGCGTGCACGCCGATGTCGGCCCTCTCGCAGTCGGTCCGGTGACCATGGGTCCACTCGGAGACAAGATGATCACCGCGCGGATGACTGTGACGATCAGGGCCATCCACCTGCTCGACGCGGCCGGGCACACCATCGAGTCCCAACCCGCTCAACCACCCCGGGCAGCCACCGCGACGCTCTCGCTGACCGCCACCGGATGGCGCATCGAGAACGTCCTGTACTCCAGAGGGCCGTCATGACCGGATATCGGTGTCCACGCGTACGTCGAAATCCACGCGTACGTCGAACGAACATCCTGCGGCTGCTGGCGGTCGGCTTGTTCGTCGTCACGGTAAGTCTGCCGACGGCGACCTCCGTCGACGCGGCGCCGGACGCCCAGCGGACAAACCTGATCTGCTCGACGCCGTGGGGATCCTGCGACACACGCGCCACCGACAACGGCTACATCTACACCTTCAGCGACGGACGGCTGAAGCGGACGCCTGCCACCGGGGCGGGCACCACGGCGCGTGCCGGAGTAACCGATCCATGCCCGGACTGCTCCGTACCGGTCGACTTCTGCAATCTCAAGCCCCAGGAGGCCCTCGCCAACTTCCAGAATGCCCTGTGGGCGGCCTTCCCGGACGCGGCGATAGCGACGAACGCGGGGTGCGACCCGGCCGCCGCGCCCGGCGCACCCCCGACCCTGCCCCAGGTACAGGCAGCACTCGTGAACTACCTGCGGGAACAGGCGCTGCCACGGCCCACGCTCGTCATCCAGCCGAACGGGCGAAGTTTCGCCAACCTCCTCACGGTCCTCTACACGCCGGTCCCCCCGGCCTTCACCTTCAACGTCGACCAGCCCGTGCTGGCCACGATCAGCGCGGTGCCCCACTACCGCTGGGACTTCGGGGATGGCACGTTCGGCCAGGATGCACCCGGCCGCCCCTACGATCCGGCGATCTCGCCCAAGGACCACCCCGACGCCTACGTCGCACATGCCTACGCCCGGCCCGGCACCTACACCGTCACGCTGACGGTGACCTGGGCAGGCACGTTTGCCGTGCCTGGTGTCGCGCAGGCGTTCCCGCTCGCCCCGGTCGTCCTCGCCGTGAACGCGGCCATCGTCGTCGACGAGGCCACCGGGGTTCTCACCGGCAACGGCTGACGGCACACGGGTAACAGCGCGCGGGTGATCAGCGCGCGGGATCAGCGCGCGGGATCAGCCGGCGCCGGGACGGTCCTGCCACGGCGCGTCCACCGGACGCAGCGAGTTGAATCCGTCCGCCCGTGCCGTCGCCGCCGCGAGCAGCCCGACCACGGCCATCGCGTTGGTGATCGAGCCGGACAGGACGCGGGCCACGGCCTCGTCGAGGTCCACCCGCGCCGTCCGCATGTCCGCTTCTTCGTGGACGCCGACGTGCCGGTCCACGGCCGGGATCTCCACAAGATCACGAGCGAGGAAGACCCGGTACGCCTCGTCGGTCATCCCGGGCGAGGCGAGGACGTCGACCAGCAGATCCCACCGGGTGGCGGTCAGGCCCGCCTCCTCGGCGAGCTCGCGGGCTGCCGCCTGCGCGGGCGGCTCCCCTGCCACGTCCAGGATTCCGGCGGGCAGCTCCCACAGCGCCCGGCGGACCGGATGGCGGTACTGATGCACCATCACCACCCGGCCGGCCTCGTCGAGCGCGACCACACCGACGGCTCCCGGGTGCATGACAATGTCACGCTGGGACACGACTCCGTCCGGCATCCGCACGATGTCCCGGCGAACCGCGATGATCCGTCCAGCGAAAGTGACCTCGCTGTCCACAACCTCGTAGTGGTGTCCGGTTTCGGACCGGTAGCCGGTCCCGTCGTCCGCCGTCACCCCATCGGCGATCCCGTCATCGGCGGTCATGTTGTGGGCGGTCACGACGACACCAGCTCCTCACCGTTCATGCCGGTGGACGGCGACTGGCCGCCCACGGTCCCGATTCCGGGGTTTCCGATTCCGGGGTCTCCGATTGTGCCGTCCCGGATTCCGGCCGGGACCTCGACGGGCAGCACCCCGGTGCGTTGCTCGGCATGGGTGACCGCTGCCGCGGCCAGCCCACGAAACAGCGGGTGAGCACGGGTCGGCCGGGACCGGAACTCCGGATGCGCCTGCGTACCGACGTAGAAGGGATTGACCTCGGGCGGAAGCTCGACGACCTCGACGAGCCGACCGTCCGGCGACGTCCCGGAGATCACCAGCCCGGCCGCGGTGAGCCGTTCACGATAGTCGTTGTTGACCTCGTAACGGTGCCGGTGGCGCTCGCCGACCTCCGCGGTCCCGTACACCCGTCGAGCAAGCGTCCCGGGCACCAGCGCACACGGGTACAGCCCGAGGCGCATCGTGCCGCCCATGTCCCGCTCGCCCGCGACCACCGCCCGCTGGTCCGCCATGGTGGAGATCACCGGATGCGGTGTGTCCGGCTCGAACTCGGTGGAGTTCGCGTCCACGAGCCCGGCCATGTTGCGGGCGGCCTCGATCACCATGCACTGCAGGCCCAGACAGAGACCGAGAGCGGGGATCATGTTCTTCCGCGCGTGCCGCAACGCTTCGATCTTGCCTTCGATCCCGCGGATGCCGAAGCCGCCCGGGACGAGCACCCCGTCCACCCCGTCCAGCGCGGCGGCGGTGGTCTCCGGGGACGAGCAGCAGTCCGCCGGCACCCACCTGATCTCCACCCGGGCGTTCACCGCGAACCCGCCCGCGCGCACCGCCTCGGTCACCGACAGGTAGGCGTCCGGCAGGTCTACGTACTTGCCGACAATCGCGATGGTGACCAGCCCGGCCGGGCAGTGGACCCGGCGCAGCAGGGTGTCCCACTCGGTCCAGTCGACGTCGCGGAAGGGCAGGCCGAGACGGCGGACCGCGTAGGCGTCGAGCCCCTCGCGGTGCAGCACCTTGGGAATGTCGTAGATGGAGACCGCGTCCGGCGCCCCGACCACGGCCTCGTCGTCCACGTCGCACATCAGCGCGATCTTGTTCTTGAGCGCATCCGGCAACGGGCGGTCCGAGCGGCAGACCACCGCGTCCGGCTGGAGGCCGATACTGCGCAGCGCCGCGACCGAGTGCTGTGTCGGCTTGGTCTTGAGCTCTCCGGACGGAGCGAGGTAGGGCACCAGGCTCACGTGGACGGTCAGGACGTTGTCGCGTCCCACCTCGTGGCGGACCTGCCGGATCGCCTCCAGGTAGGGCAGCGACTCGATGTCACCGACGGTTCCGCCCACCTCGGTGATGACCACGTCCACCGCGTCGGTGGCAAGCCGACGGATCCGGTCCTTGATCTCGTCGGTGATGTGCGGAACGACCTGCACGGTCTGCCCGAGATAACCGCCGCGGCGTTCCCGCGCGATCACCTCCGAGTAGACCTGGCCGGTGGTGACGTTGGCGCTGCCGTCCAGATCGACGTCCAGGAACCGCTCGTAGTGGCCGATGTCGAGATCGGTCTCGGCACCGTCGTCGGTGACGAAGACCTCCCCGTGCTGGAACGGGTTCATCGTGCCGGGGTCGACGTTGAGGTATGGATCAAGCTTCTGCATGGTGACCCGGAGGCCACGTGCCTTGAGGAGGCGACCGAGGCTGGAGGCGGTAAGCCCCTTGCCGAGACTGGAGGCCACACCTCCGGTCACAAAGATGTGCCTGGTCACGTGCGCCTGCGCCACGCTGAGACCCTTCCGTGGGTATTGCCAGCCGGACCGTACCCGGCCAGTCCACGGGATTTCACGGTAACACCCCTGCTCCCCGCCCGCCTCGACCACGTCCGGCAGATCCGTACCCACCAGTAGGCCCATACCGTCCGTCACTGGGACGGAAGGGGGATTCGTACCGCTGATCGATCGGGCACGTGTCACCGCAGCCCTGCCCGCCTACACCATGGGCGGCGAACTCGGGGCCGGCGAACTCGGGCTGGTCCTCGTCGGCCGGCACCGCGTTCTCGGTCGCGACGGCCAGATCGTCCACCGGAACGCGCCGGTCGCACAGGGGCAGGGTGCGAGTGCGGGAAACGGGCGTCAGAGAACCGAGACGACCTGCTCGTAGTCCAGCCGTGGGCTGCGGCCGAACCACGGGTTCTCTCCGGGCCTGCCAATGTTGATCACAGCCAGGGTGCGCAGTGGCTGGTCGGCGAAGAACTCCTTGTCGACGGCGGCGGTGTCAAGGCCCGTCATCGGGCCGGCGGCGAGCCCCACGGCACGGATCCCCAGAATGAGGTAACCGATCTGCAGGCCGGCGTTGAAGCGCGCGGTCTGCTCGCGGGCGACCGGCTCGGTGAAGAAGTCCCTGGCGTTCGGCAGATGCGGGAAGACCTGCGGCAGGTTCTCGTGGAAGTCGACATCCGCGGCAACGATGGCCACCAGCGGCGCGGACTGCGTCTTCGTCTGGTTACCCGGGCTGAGGTGCGGTACCAGCCGCTCGCGTGCCTCGGACGAGCGGACCAGGACGATCCGCAACGGCTGCGCGTTCATGCTGGTCGGCGCCCACTTGACCAGATCGTAGATAGCGCGGACCTGCTCATCGGACACCGGCTCGTCACTGAAGGTGTTCGCAGTTCGGGCCGTGTGGAACAGCAGATCCGCAGCAGCGGCATCCAGCACAAGAGCGCTACTGCCGGTATCGGTGATGGTCATTAAGGTAGGGACTCCTGATAGTCGATGGTTGCCATGAGGCCCGGCGATCGAGGCCAAAGGGCACGCGATCACTGCTCCTCTCACGCGCCCGGGGGCCTCAGGGGATACTGCTTGAACACACAAGTACACGCCCAGCGTCCCCACACCGCTGTGACCTTCGCCTCGGTTCCGGTTCCCGGCTCCAGGTGCGCTCTCGACGGACCGTGTAGGTCATTTCCGTTGTCATAGCGACGGTTTCCACCTACAGCTGGCGGGGTTCACCATTCGATGCCGGCCCACGATGAAGAGACGGTCCGGGCTACCGCGCCTTGTCGGCGGCGTTCTTGTCGGCGGCGGCGTTGGCCAGCAGCTCCTCGGCGTGGCCACGCGCCATCGTGCTCTCCTCGACGCCGGCGAGCATCCGGGACAGTTCCCGCACCCGGCCGGCGTCGTCCAGGGTCACCACACCGCTGCGGGTCACCGAACCGTCGTCGGCCTTCGTCACCACCAGATGGCGGTCGGCGAAGGCCGCCACCTGCGGCAGATGGGTGATGCAGATCACCTGGTGGGTCCGGGCGAGCCGGGCGAGCCGCCGCCCGACCTCGACCGCGGCGCGTCCACCCACCCCGGCGTCCACCTCGTCGAAGACCATCGTCGTGGTCACGTCGCCGGCGGCGAGCACCACCTCGATGGCAAGCATCACCCGGGACAGCTCGCCACCGGACGCCCCTTTATGCACGGGACGTGACGGCGCTCCCGGATGCGGCACCAGGCGCAGTTCCACCTCGTCGACCCCGGTCGGCCCGTAGGCGACCAACTGTCCGTCGACGGGGATGCCCACGGGATCGGCACGCCGGGAGACCACCGCCTCGACCCGCGCCCTGGGCATCGCCAGGACCGCGAGCTCGGTGGCCACGGCCGCGGCGAACCGGTCCGCGGCGGCGCGGCGAGCCGTACTGATCTCATCCGCATGCGCGGCGAGCTCGGCCACCAGCCGGTCGCGTTCGGACGTCAACGCGCCGACCCGGTCCGTGTCGGAGTCGAGCTCGAGCAGCCGCCACCCGGCCGTCTCGGCCCATGCCAGAACCCCGGTCAGATCTGTACCGTGCGCGCGGGACAGGCCCAGCAGTGCCGCCTTACGGTCCTGGGCGGCGGCGAGGCGGACCGGGTCGGACTCGACCCCGGCAGCGTAGGAGGCAAGGTCCGCGGCAACGTCGGCGAGCAGCATCCCCACCTCGTGGAGACGGCCGGCCAGGTCCGACAGGTCGGGATCGAGGGACGCCTGCGCGGCGACGATGCGGTGCGCGGTGCCCAGCAGGTCGGCGGCGCCCGGCGTACCGTCACCGGTCGCGGGGTCGCTCACCAGCACCGCGTGGGCGCTGCTCGCCGCCGCCACCAGCGTTTCGGCGTGTTCCAGCCGGGACAGCTCGGCGTCTAGCGCCGTGTCCTCACCGGGTGCCGGGTCGACCCGTTCGATCTCGGCAAGTCCGATCCGCAGAAGCTCGGCCTCGGTCGAACGCTCCCGGGCCCGTTCGACGATCTCGGCGAGCTGCACGGAAACCTTCCGCAGCCGCGTGTACGCGTCCGTGTAGACCGCCAGCGGCCGGGCGACCGCGTCACCCGCGAACCGGTCGAGGGCGGCGCGCTGCTCACCCGCCCGCAGCAGCCGTTGCTGGTCGGACTGGCCGTGCACGGCGATCAGGCCGTCGGTGATCTCGGCGAGGACGGTGGCCGGGACCGCTCGCCCACCGACATGCGCGCGGGAGCGTCCCTCGGCGCTCAGCGTCCGTCCGATCACGAGGCCGTCGTCGTCGCACTCACCGCCGACATCCCGGACGCGTTCGACCACCGGACCGTCCGACGCGACGACCATCCGCCCGTCGACGAACGCCCGGGCCACCCCTGGGCGGACCAGGCCGGCGTCGGCCCGCCCACCGGTGAGCAGCCCGAGACCCTGGACGATCATGGTCTTTCCGGCTCCGGTCTCACCGCTGACCACGGTCAGACCGGATGCCAGCTCGAGCACGGCGTCGTCGATGACTCCGAGGCCGCGGATGCGAATCTCCTCGAGCACAGACGTGACTCTATGGCGTGTCACGTCCGCGGTGACAGTCACACCCGAGATGAGCCGTCAGTGCCGGGTCAGGTCCTTGTCCGCCCCCGCCATCCCGACACCGGCAGGCCGAACTTCGCCACCAGCCGGTCCGTGAACGACCGCGGGTGCACCACTGCGAGCCGCACCGGGCGGCGTCCCCTCGTCACCTCGACCCGGGAGAACGCCACGACGTCCACCGACCGCCGGCCGTCGCAGGACAGTACGGCCGGGGTCGAGGGCAGCACCTCCACGGCGACCGACGACGTCGGAGCCAGCACCAGCGGTCGGGCGAACAGGGCGTGGGCACTGATGGGCGCGACCAGCAGGGCTTCGACGCCCGGCCACATGACCGGGCCGCCGGCCGAGAACGCGTAGGCCGTGGACCCGGTCGGTGTCGAGCAGATCATGCCGTCGCATCCCCACCGCGACAGCGGGCGGTTGTCGACCTCGACGATGCATTCCAGCATCCGGGACCGGTCGACCTTCTCCAGGGACACCTCGTTGAGCGCCCAGCCCTGGTAGGTCAGTTCACCGCGGTGGCGGACGGTCACGTCGACGGTCATCCGTTCCTCGACCTGGTAGTCCTTGCGGACGACATGGTCGACGGTGGACTCCAGCGCGTCCGGTTCGGCCTCGGCGAGGAAACCGACGTGGCCGAGGTTCACCCCGAGCAGCGGGGCCTCGGCGCTGCGGGCGAGTTCCGCGCCCCGCAGCAGACTGCCGTCCCCGCCGAGGACGAGGACGAGTTCAACCCCGAGCGCGGCGGCGTCATCCGGGGGGACGACGTTCTCGCAGTGCAGGTCGAGCAGTTCGGCCTCGTCCCGCAGGACCCGCGGAGCGACCCCCGCGGCGACGAACTGGTCGAGAACCCGCTGCGCGATCTCACGCACGACCGAACGGCGCGGATGGATCACCACCAGGACCTCCCGGCTCATCCTCGGTCCTCATCCGGCTCGACGGAACCGTCCGGCCGGGAAGCCTCGCCGCGCGCACCGGGACCGGCGGGGCCGGCTGCGACCGCGGCGGTGATCGCCTCAACGAGCCGCGGCCCGGACAGGAACGGAACGTTCCCGGTAAGCCACAGCAAATACTCGACGTTGCCCGCCGGGCCTGGCAGCGGGCTCGCGACGACCCCGCGGACACCGAGCGACAGCCCGGCCCCGGCCGCGGCCACCTCCCGCACCGCCCATTCGTGCAGGGTCACGTCCCGCACCACCCCGCCCGGTCCGAGCCCCGCACGCCCGACCTCGAACTGCGGTTTGACCAGGACGACGAAATCCGCGTCAGGCCGGGCGCACGTCCGCAGCGCCGGCAGCACCAGCCGCAGGGAGATGAACGACAGGTCGGCGACGACCACGTCGACCGGTTCCCCGATGTCCTCGACGGTGAGGTACCGGACGTTGGTGCGCTCGAGCACGCGGACCCGCGGGTCGGTACGCAGGTTCCACGCCAGCTGGCCGTATCCGACGTCGACCGCGACGACCTCACCGGCACCGTGGCGCAGCAGGACGTCGGTGAAGCCACCGGTGGACGCCCCGGCGTCCATGCATCGCCGCCCCGCCACCCGCAGGGGTGGATCATCACCGCCGAAGGTGGACAGGGCCGCGAGCAGCTTGTGCGCGCCCCGCGACGCATAGCCGGGATCGTCGCCGGCGACGATCACAATCGGCGTCGCGTCGTCCACGACCGTCGCGGGTTTGGTGGCCGGACGCCCCGCCACCCGGACACGGCCCGCCGTGATCGCCTCGCCGGCCTGCTCCCGGGAACGCGCGAGGCCCCGCCGGACGAGTTCCCGATCCAGCCGTGTCCTGCGGACCATGACAGAACGCCTCGTCCCACTCACGCTGATGCCCGGCCGGACTTGTCGGGCGGACGCGGCGGGCCGGGCATCCCCGACCGCGAACCGGTGGGCGCGACCCCGTCAAGATCCGACAGCACGCCGTCCAGGAGCCGGTGGACCTCCTCGAAAACAGCGACGTGCGCTGACACCGGCAGTGCGGGCAACCGGTCCACCTGGGCGAGCGCGCCACGGACATCGTCCGGGACGTCAACGGTCATGAGGTGTTCCTCTTCCGTAACAGCGACGGCAGGGCCGTCACCCCGCGGCACGCCGCTGTCGTCCCATCCAGCATGCCCGGATCCCGTCCGCAGTGGTGACCGTTGCGGACAGGTACACCGCGTGCACGTGTTTCGCCTCGGCGCGACCGGTGGCCGCCGGTCGCGGATTCACCCTCGAGCCGTGTCGAAGACCCACCGACCGACCCACGAAGACTAGCCTCCTGGACAACGGACCGCCGTTCGTCATGGCGACGTCATGCCGGTGACATGTCACCGGGACCACCATCGGCAACGGAATGGTCGACGGCAAATATGATCAACGGTGGTGCGGTGCGGTGCGCGATGGCCTAGCCACTCGCTGACAGGCCACCGGTGGCGGCCCCGACCCTCGTGGGGAATGCTGCCTCCCCGGGGGACACGGCCCAGCGGAAGGGAGGAACCGGCCGGCATGGCGACCACGCAGCAGTGCGCGGCGGCGTTACGCACGCTGGCGGACCGGCTCAACGAACTCGCGGACGACCGCGTGCGCGGTCTGACGCCCGATCGCACGATCGTGTGCCGGATCCCCGATCTGGGGACGAGCTTCTCCGCGGAACTCCGCGGCGGCAACCTCCTCGACATCGACGAGGGCGAACGCGAAGCGGCCCAGGTGACGTTCACCGTCAGCAGCGACGATCTCATCGCCATGGCCGACGGAAGCCTCCGGTTCACCTCGGCCTGGTCGAGCGGCCGGCTGAAGGTGGACGCGAGCATCCGGGATCTGCTGCGGATGCGCTCACTGCTGTAGGGCGATCCGGCGTCCGCGCTGGGCTGCGCCCGGACCTGTGACGGGGTGCTGGCAGACTCGGTTGACGTGACCGACGGGTCCCGGTTTCGGCGGGTGGGCGGCGACCCACCGTCTTTCCGGCTGTCCAGGTCGGCACCGTGAGCGCCGGGCCTTCCCTCGGGTGGCATGCCTACGTCGACGAGACGGAGTCGGACAGCCGGCTCGACCCGAATACCTACATGCTCGCCGCCGCAGTGGGGGATACTGACAATCTAGGACAAACACGTAACATAATGCGGGAACTGCTGCAGCCCGGGCAGCGCAAGCTTCACTGGCGCGACGAGTCCGACAGGCGCCGTCACGCCATCATCGAAGAGGTGGCCGGGGCACCTGTCGAGCACCTGGTGGTCGTCTACGACGGGCGGCAGGGTGAACAATCCGAACGCCGGCGGAAGCAGTGCCTGAAGCGCCTGTGCTACGAACTCGACCAGATGGGCGTCATACGGATGGTGTTGGAATCCCGGGGACCGGCAGACGACCAGCGCGACTGGAAAATGATTGACGTTCTCCGCGCAATCAAGGCCGTGTCCAGTGTCCTACGGATGGATCATCTCCCCCGGCCCGGCGGAGCCGCTGCTGTGGCTGCCGACGCCGTCTGCGGGGCGATGACGCGTGCCCGCACCGGCGAGCCGGCGTTCGTGAAGACGATCGAGTCCCGGCTGACGATCATCTCGATCGGGTACTGACGGAGGGTAGACAGCGCGAAGCCCCAGGCCCTGTCGTCCGGCAGGATCTCCCGGGGCTCACTTCCGTACCCACCGCGATAGGACGGCGTCGAGTTCAAACTCGACGTCCGGCTGCCGGTCGTCAAGTTTCGCCGAGTCGGCCGCTCATGCTGCCAGTGCCAGACATGGTGAGGTCAGCCGGTGGTCCATGCCACCCACTCGGTGCGGCTGATCGTATGGACGGCGCTGTCGGTGCCGTGCAGCACCTCGTAGTGGTCGAGCCTCATGCCCAGTTTCTCGGCGACGCTCTGTTCTGGATCGTCGACGGGCCCGCCGAGATTGTGTCCGCGATCAGGGGTGGCTCCCATCCCGGCCGCAGGTTGGAGATCCTCTCCGGCGTGCTCGGGAGCGCGGTCGGCTGGCTTGTTGGCGTCACCACCGACGACACGCAGGTCGTCCTGCGCCACGTCCAGATCGCTTCCCTCGAGATCTGGCTGCCGCTCCTCGGGATCATCATCACCGCCGTCGGCGTCAGGCAACACAACGCGGTACCGCGACTACAACCCGGAAACTCAAGACCCCGTGCCCGCGCCAGGCCGTAGTACAGGGCTGTAGGGGCCATCTGCTCCGGACGTCGAACGGACGCTAACCAAGATCGGCACAGCCGGGCGGCCTGGTACCGGCCAGCGCCCGGACGGGAGCGCCCCGGTCCGCCGCGGCCCACCCGGCGGCGCACGCTGCCCGCAGGGCGTCCAGCCCGTCGTCCGGTGGCATGCCGTCAGCTGACAAAACGCCGTCCACAGTGCCGCGCGTACCGCCTGCCCGGGTCGTCGGCCCTGCTCGGCGCCAGGTCAAGGTCGAATCGCGCACCTGCGCGACCCAGCTGCCGCACACCGCCGACACGTCGTCAGAGCGCGGGCCGCCGCCCACTTCCACCCCCTGCGGCGGCACCCCATCACCGTTCACCACGACGCTCGGGTGGCCGGCGAACAGGCCGCGCAGGTCGGCCGACAGGTAGGTGGGTCGGTACAGCGGCTCGGCGCGCAGAAGGTCACCCGGACCGACTACCCCGGTCAGCACCAGCAGGGACGGTGTACCCGAGCGGACCGCGGAGGAGATGTCGGTGTCCAGGCGATCTCCGACCACCAGCGGGTAGCGCGCCCCACTGCGGCGGACCGACTCCTCGTGCAATGCCCGCTCAGGCTTGCCGACCACTATCGGCTCGGAACCGGTCGCGGTACGCAGCATCGCGACCAGTGAGCCGTTACCCGGCATCAGGCCACGTTCGGTCGGCACGGTCGCATCGGCATTGCTCGCGACCCACACCGCGCCAGCCCGGATCGCGAGGGCCGCCTCGGAAAGCCGGGCGTAGTCGATGTCGGGGTCAAATCCCTGGACCACCGCGGCGGGCTGCTCCTCGACGGTCGCAACAGGCCGCAGGCCCACGTCGTTCACCGCGTCGCGCAGCCCCCGACCACCGAGGACCAGGACAGCAGCACCGCCGGGCAGACGTGCGGCGAGTACCCGGGCGGCGGCCTGCGCCGAGGTGATGACATCGGTCGGGACCGCGGGCACGCCGAACGACGCCAGCCGGCGCGCGACCTCGTCCGGCGTGCGCAGGGCGTTGTTGGTCACGAACACCACACGCATCCCGTGGGCGCGGGCGGACGCGATCGCCCGCGAGGCGTGTGGCACCGCTTCGGATCCGCGGTACACCACGCCGTCGAGGTCCATCAGGGCGACGTCAAAGGCGTCGACGAGCACGGACGGCGACGCCGACAGCGGATGCGACGAGCCCATCGGGCACATCGGGCCCCTGCTTTCCGTCACGGCCGGGTTGCCGTAGCCGGTCATGGCCGGTTGAGGGCGGCCCGGGCACCCCGCAGGGCCTGGCCGTAATGCCGGAGGTCCGGACGCATCGCCGCGGCGAGTGCCAGATGCTCCACGGCGGCGCGCAGGTCGCCCGTTCGGCGGGCCGCCATCCCGAGCCCGAACTGCGCATAGTCGTCCGCCGGGTCGTGGTCGACTATCCAAGCGAAACTCTCCCGAGCGGCGCGGTACTGGCCGGCGTCGAACTGAGCGCGGGCCAGCGCCTCCCGGACACTGCGCGAGCCCGGTTCCGCGGCCACCGCATGAGCCAGCAGCTGCACGGCGGCGTTCGCGTTGCCCCGATCGAGCAGGGCGATCCCCCGGGTATACCAGTCGTAGACCTCACCACCGGGGCTGCCTCCACCGGGGCCGGTGCCGGCGGACGACAGCCACCCGCGAGACGATCCACCTGGTTCACCGGCCACCGGTCCATCGTGCCCACCCGACATCCGCGCCTCCCTCGTTGTCGCTGCGTCGCACCTGCCGTATCGCCATATGGTGGAAATCACGCCTGCTGTACGGCGCCTGCCAGACCACCGACGCGCACGTCAGCCGACGCCGATGGCGGCCGGACGTCTAGTTGATATGCTCCGCCTCCCAGTGTCGCCGGAAACAGGGTTACGCTCCCACCGATCGCACTGATCGGTTTCCCTGCACACGCACCGTTGCTCGACCGGGTCCGAGCACCTGTGCTGGTAACCCCATACGATTCGGGCATGGGTGCTCCCGATCCGGTCCTGCCGACGCCCGACGGGCTGGTCCTCTCGCCGTTCCGGGCACTGCGGTACGCGGTCGGTGACGGTCCCGACCTGGCGGCGCGAACCGCCCCGCCGTACGACGTGATCGACGATGCCGGGGTCACGGCGCTGGAGGCCACGCATCCCCACAACGTCGTCCGGCTGATCCTTCCCCGTGACATCGACGAGGGCTCCCCCGCGAGTCGGTACCCCCGCGCCGGGGACACGCTGCGTAAGTGGATTTCCACCGGGGTCCTGCGTCGCGACGAAACCCCCGCGCTGTACGTCTACGAGGAGTCGCACGGCGGCCACATCCAGCGGGGTCTGGTCGGTGCCGTCGCTCTCGCCGACCCGGACGCGGGGATCATCCTTCCCCATGAGAACACGATGGCGGGCCCGGTCACCGACCGACTCGCCCTGACCGTCGCCACCGAGGCGAACCTTGAGCCGATCTTTCTGCTGTACGAAGGTGGCGGGGCCACCAGCCAGATCGTCTCGGCCACCGTCACCACCCCACCGCTGCTGACCACCACGACCGACGACGGCGTCTCACACCGGATCTGGGCGCTGACCGACCCGGACATGCTGACCCGCATCGCCGAGGACCTGCACGAGCGACGGGCGGTGATCGCCGACGGGCATCACCGGTATGCGACCTACCGCCGCTATCAGGCGGACCGGCACGCCGCCGGGGACGGCCCGGGGCCGTGGGACTTCGGCCTGGCGTTCCTCGCCGACGCGCGGGTGTCCGGGCCACAGGTCCACGCGATCCACCGGGTCGTGGCCGGCCTCGATGTCGTCGAGGCAGCCCACCGGGCCGCCCCGGCCTTCCGGGTAACTGCCATGGACGCCGTCGGAGACCCGACCGGGGCGGATCTGCTGAGCGAACTGGCCAAGGCCGGCCAGGACGGCCATGCCTTTGTCATCACTGACGGCCAGGTGGCGTTCCTGCTGACGGATCCGGATCCGGCGCTGCTCGCGGAGGCACTACCAGCGGACCGGTCCGCCGCCTTCCGCGGGCTGGACGTCACCGTCGCGCATCTCGCACTGATCGTGAAGGTCTGGGGCCTGGCGGACACCGAGGACGTGGTCGGCTACCGTCACGACGCCCCCGCCGCCATCGCGGCCGCTGTCGAGACGGGCGCGACCGCGCTCCTGCTGAACCCGACGCCGGCAGCGGATGTCGCCGCCGTGGCTG
Source organism: Frankia sp. Cppng1_Ct_nod (assembly GCF_920656135.1). Taxonomy (NCBI): domain Bacteria; kingdom Bacillati; phylum Actinomycetota; class Actinomycetes; order Frankiales; family Frankiaceae; genus Frankia; species Frankia sp. Cppng1_Ct_nod. The sequence continues at coordinate 42,973 of NZ_CAKKTK010000034.1, forward strand.
CCGCCGGCGAACGCATGCCGCGCAAGTCCACGTTGTTCACCCCCAAGCCACGAAGCGGCCTGCTGATCCGTCCTGTGGACGCGCAGTAGTCCGGGCCACCTGCTGTGGTTCGGATCAACCGCCATATTCCCGATTAACAGATCCGGCGCCGGGCATCATGCCCGGCGCCGGATGCTTGCTGAAGTCAGGAACCGGCGGAGGTCAGGAACCGGCCTTGTCCGCGGTCGGGTCCGGCTCGCCGTCGTCGAGCAGCGCGGCCCGGTCGGCGGCGTCGGTCTCGCCGGCCTCGTCAATGGTCGCCGCCGAGGTGAACCAGCGCGTCGCGTCGGTGGGACGGCCCGCGGCCAAAAGCGCCTCAGCATAGGCGTACCACAGTCGCGGGGTCCATTGCTTCAGCCCGGATGCGGTCACCTCGTCCTGCAACAGCAGGACCGCTGCCTGCGGCTCACCCAGGTCGCGGCGTGCCCCCGACAGGACGATCAGCAGCTCGATCCGGCCTGCCTCGTCAAGTTCGGCCGCACCCGGATCGCGGGCGAGCAACAACGCCCGCTCGGGACGTCCGAGCCCCCGTTCCACGTCCGCCATCACGGGAAGGTGTCGCGGGGAGCCGTCGATACGGCGCGCCGCACGTAGTTCCGCGAGCGCCGTGGTGAATTCCCCGGCGTGATAGGCGGCGAGTCCGACCGCTTCGCGCACAGCGGCGATACGGGACGCAAGCACCGCGGCAGCCCGGGCGTGCTCAAGCGCGAGCGCGGGATCCTCGTCGAGATGGATACCCGCGGCGACCAGGTGCCGGGCGACGGTCTCGGCAACCGAGATACCGAGACCTCGCAGCTCCCGGGTGATCTCATGGTCCAGCAGTTCGGCGCGGGCGGTGTCCGGGAGCGCCGGCGCGGGCAGCCGTCCCGGTCGCTGTGTGCGTCTGCTCCCCGTGTCGCGAGCCGTTCGTCCGCTGGCATCCGTTCCGCTGTCGGTACCCGTCGGACGATTTCGAGGAGCCCCTGTTCCGGCGGAGCCCACCGCACCACCGCGGCCGGCGGTGGGCCTGGCGCGCTCAGGTCCCGACGATCTCGATCCGGTCGGTCTGCCCCCACGCGTACGCGATTCCGGCGTGCCGCGCCCGGACGTCCCCTGCCTGGACGCGCCGCGGTCAGGTGCACCCGAACGCGGTGCGTTGCGTCCCGGCGTGCCCTGTCTGCTCATCTCGGAGGGGGCTGAACCCGACCGGTCCGCAGGAGCCGTCCGTCCGTCCGATCTCCGATCGCCGCCCGGACGCTGCGCGCCCCGCTCCCGCTCCCGGGAATCACGGGAATCACCCGAGCGCCCCGGACGCTGCGAGGTCTCACCCGACGGCGTCCGCCGCTGCGGGGCAGATCCGCGGGAGTGGTCAGCGGGCCGCTCCCCAGTGCTACGGCCAGGGGAAGGGGCAGCGTAGCGATCGGAAGCGGACCGGCCAGCAGCCGTCCTCGGAGCCACCGCGGCAGGCGGCGTACGACGTGTGCCGTCAGCTCCACCTCGTCGATCGGTGAAGCGATCGTCGGCGCCACGGCTACGGACAGGCCCATCACCCCGGGATGCCCGAGAGGGCGCCTCACCTCGAGACACCCGGGGCGGCTGTGCGGAGCGCTCGCCCGTGGGCCTGCCGAACGACCTGCGGTCATCCGAACCGCGGCCACGCTCTGCGGCTCCGGCACGTGACGGCCCGAAGCCTCGGTCCCTCTCCGGCCCCCGTTCGCTGCCACCCCGCCCGCGAGAAACGGACGAATCACGCCACGTCCGATCACCCGACGTCCGATCACCCGACGTCCGAGGCGATGCCGCCGACCCGTCGCTTCTGGACCCCTGCCGTGCCCACCTCTCGGCAGCGTTCCCCTGCCCGGCAGGCCGTTGCGCGGCCGGGCGTTGCCTGCTTTCCGGATGTTGCGCGGATTCCGTGCGCCCCGCCCCGCTCTGCCGGTGCCCTCCCCGGTCAGATCCGCGGAACTCGCGCCTGTCCTCAGCGGGCTGCCGCGCTTCGCCACGCGCACCCGCACCCGCACGGGTACCCGCCGGGCGAAGTGACCTACGGCCACCTTCATCGTTCTGCACCCGGGGCCGGGATCCGGGCCCACCCCGGACACTCGACCCGTACTCCGACGGGCGGTCCCCACCGGAGGAGGATCGCCGGGCAGGGTTGCCGTATGTGGGGCGACCGTCCGCCGATGACTGGTCGCGATAGCGGCCCTGCTGACGTCCACCCTGCTGACGTCCACCGGTGGTCCCGGCCTCACGTCGGGCCTCGCGGGCCGTACGCCAACGCTTCTCCGCCAGGCCGTCACCGGAGGACCGGGCATCCCGCTGCGTACCTGCGGAGCGACGAGCCGGTGTCCTCGTTCCTGAAGCCCCCGCATGTGAGCTTGTTGCTGAAGTGGTTGCCTGGGTCGCGCTGTCGCGCTGGCTGCGACGGGGACGACCACCGTCGCCCTTCTTGTTCTCCACGTCGCTGCCTCCCTCGGCCCGCGCCATTCGCGTCCGTATCGGTGCCGGTCTCTCCGGGTAACACTCTT
>NZ_CAKKTK010000035.1:0-7885 GCF_920656135.1 Frankia sp. Cppng1_Ct_nod
GCTCGACATTCCCGCCCACAAGGTTGTGCAGAAGGGTCGGCTCCAGCCCGGGAAGATGTTCCTGATCGACACCGCGCAGGGGCGGATCGTCGACGACGAAGAGATCAAATCCGAGCTTGCCGCCGCCGCGCCCTACGAGGAGTGGCTGCATGCCGGCCTGATCGCCCTGGACGACCTGCCCGAGCGTGAGCACGTCGTCTACGGTCACTCCTCGGTGCGCCGCCGCCAGCAGGTCTTCGGTTACACCGAGGAGGAACTGAGGATCCTGGTCGCGCCGATGGCCCGGGCCGGCGCCGAGCCGATCGGGTCGATGGGCACGGACACGCCGGTCGCGGTCCTGTCCAGCCGTCCGCGCCTGCTCTTCGACTACTTCACCCAGCTCTTCGCGCAGGTCACCAACCCTCCGCTGGACGCCATCCGGGAGGAGATGGTCACGAGCCTCGCCCGGACGCTCGGTCCGGAGGGCAACCTGCTCGCGCCGTCACCGGCATCGTGCCGCCTGGTACACCTGCCGTTCCCGGTCATCAGCAACACCGAGCTCGCCAAGATCGTGGGAATCAACGACGACGGCGACATGCCCGGATTCGCCGCGGTCACCGTACGCGGTCTGTATGACGTGAGCGGTGGTGGCGCGGCTCTCGCCGGCAGGCTCGAGGAGATCTGCCGTGGGGTCAGCGAGGCGATCGCCGATGGCGCCCGCGTCGTCGTCCTGTCCGACCGTGACTGCGACCGGCACAAGGCCCCGATCCCCTCGCTGCTGCTCACCGCCGCCGTCCACCATCACCTCATCCGGGAGAAGACCCGCACCAAGGTCGGTCTCATCGTGGAGTGCGGCGACGCCCGCGAGGTGCACCACGTCGCGCTGCTTCTCGGGTACGGCGCGGCCGCGGTCAACCCCTACCTGGCCTTCGAGTCGATCGACGACATCCTCGACCGCGGAGAGCTGGACGGGATCACCCGCGAGCAGGCCCAGAAGAACCTCATCAAGGCACTGGGCAAGGGCGTGCTCAAGGTGATGAGCAAGATGGGCATCTCGACGGTGGCAAGCTACACCGGCGCCCAGGCGTTCGAGGCGATCGGGCTGTCCCAGAAGCTGGTCGACACCTACTTCACGGGAACGCCGTCTCGGCTGGACGGCGTGGGCATCGATGTGATCGCCGATGAGGTCGCCGCCCGGCACTACAAGGCGTACTCGGCGGTGGCGTCCGAACTCGCCCATCGCAACCTCGACCTGGGCGGCGAATACCAGTGGCGCCGTGAGGGCGAGGTGCACCTGTTCAACCCGGAGACGGTGTTCCTGCTCCAGCACGCCACCCGCAGCCGCCAGTACGAGGTCTTCAAGCAGTACACCGCCGCGGTCGACGGGCTGTCCCGGCGCAACGCCACGCTGCGCGGTCTGTTCGAGTTGCGCGAGGGGCTGCGCCCACCGATCCCGATCGACCAGGTCGAGCCGGTCTCGGAGATTCTCAAGCGGTTCGCGACCGGCGCGATGTCCTACGGTTCGATCAGTGCCGAGGCGCACGAGACGCTTGCGATCGCGATGAACCGCCTCGGGGCGAAGTCGAACACCGGTGAAGGCGGCGAGGACGCCGAGCGTTACGTTCCGGACGCCAACGGTGATCTCCGTCGATCGTCGATCAAACAGGTCGCCAGTGGCCGCTTCGGTGTGACCAGCGAATTCCTCGCCAACGCCGACGACATCCAGATCAAGATGGCCCAGGGCGCGAAGCCCGGTGAGGGCGGCCAACTGCCCGCGCACAAGGTCTACCCGTGGATCGCGCGGACCCGACACTCCACCGCGGGCGTGGGGCTGATCTCGCCGCCGCCGCACCACGACATCTACTCGATCGAGGACCTCGCCCAGCTCATCCACGACCTGAAGAACGCCAATCCGCGGGCGCGGGTGCACGTCAAACTCGTCGCCGAGGTCGGGGTGGGTACGGTCGCCGCCGGGGTGTCCAAGGCCCATGCCGACGTCGTGCTGATCTCCGGGCATGACGGTGGCACCGGCGCGTCCCCGCTGACCTCGTTGAAGCACGCGGGCGCTCCGTGGGAGCTCGGGCTCGCCGAGACCCAGCAGACGCTGCTGCTCAACGGCCTGCGGGACCGCATCGTCGTCCAGGTCGACGGCCAGATGAAGACCGGACGAGACGTCCTCATCGGCGCTCTGCTCGGCGCGGAGGAGTTCGGGTTCGCGACCGCCCCACTCGTCGTCGCCGGCTGCGTGATGATGCGGGTCTGTCACCTCGACACCTGCCCCGTCGGCGTGGCGACACAGAACCCGGCACTGCGCAGCCGTTTCACCGGCAGGCCCGAGTTCGTGGAGGCGTTCTTCACCTTCATCGCCGAGGAGGTGCGTGAGTACCTCGCGGCGCTCGGCTTCCGTTCGCTGCAGGAGGCCGTCGGTCACGTCGAGATCCTGGACGCGCGGGCGGCGGTCGACCACTGGAAGGCCGTCGGCCTCGACCTCACCCCGTTGCTGCACGCCCCGGAACTGCCCTTCGGGGGTGCCCGTCACTGCACCACCGTCCAGGACCACGGTCTGGACAAGGCGCTGGACAACTCCCTCATCCAGCTCTGCGAGGGCGCGTTGGAGGACGGCCGGCCCGTGTGGCTGGAGATGCCGATCCGCAACGTCAACCGGACGGTCGGCACGATGCTCGGCTACGAGGTGACCAGGCGTTACGGCGCGCAGGGCCTGCCCGACGACACGATCTCGCTGCGGTTCACCGGTTCGGCCGGGCAGAGCTTCGGCGCGTTCGTGCCACGGGGGGTGACCCTCACCCTGGAAGGCGATGCCAACGACTACACCGGTAAGGGCCTGTCCGGTGGGCGGATCATCGTCTTCCCGCCCAAGGAGGCGCCGCTGTGCGCCGAGGAGAACATCGTTGCCGGCAACGTGCTGCTCTACGGCGCCACCGCCGGTGAGGCGTTCTTCCGCGGCATCGTGGGGGAGCGTTTCTGCGTGCGGAACTCGGGTGCGACCGCCGTCGTCGAAGGTGTCGGCGACCACGGATGCGAGTACATGACCGGCGGGACCGTCGTCGTGCTCGGGTCGACCGGGCGCAACTTCGCGGCCGGGATGAGCGGTGGCGTCGCCTACCTGTACAACCCGGTGCTCCGGCGGATCAACACCGAGATGGTCGACGTGGAGCCGTTGGCCGACGACGACCGTGCGTTGCTGCTCTCGCTGGTCGCCCGGCACCGCCGTGAGACCGGGTCCACGGTCGCCGCTGGTCTGCTGGCGGGCTGGGAGGACGAGCAGTCCCTGTTCGTCAAGGTCATGCCGCGTGACTACAAGCGGGTGCTGGCGGCCATGAGGAAGGCGGAGGAGGAGGGCGTGGCGGCCGACGACCTCATCATGGCCTCGACCCGTGGTTGAGGCCCGTGCCTGACCGGTTCAGGCAGCGCGCGACGACGAACACGATCATCCGACAGGAGCGTAATGGCTGACCCGACAGGCTTCCTCAGGCACCACCGGGAGCTGCCGGTGCGCCGACCCGTCGACGTGCGCATCACCGACTGGAAAGAGGTCTACGAGCCGTTCCCGGTCGGGTCGCTGCGTGACCAGGCAACCCGGTGCATGGACTGCGGCGTCCCCTTCTGCCACAACGGCTGCCCGCTCGGAAACATCATCCCCGAGTGGAACGATCTGGTGCGGCGTGCCGACTGGGGCGAGGCCATCGAACGGCTGCACGCCACCAACAACTTCCCCGAGTTCACCGGACGGTTGTGCCCGGCGCCCTGCGAGGCCGCCTGCGTGCTGGGCATCGGGGACGACCCGGTGACCATCAAGCAGGTCGAGGTTTCGATCATTGACCGGGCGTGGGACGACGGCACGGTCCGGCCGGTCCTGCCGTCCGTGCGGACCGACCAGCGGGTGGCGGTGGTCGGCTCGGGCCCGGCAGGGCTCGCCGCGGCCCAGCAGCTCACCCGCGCCGGTCACAACGTCGTCGTGTACGAGCGGGCCGACCGTATCGGTGGTCTGCTGCGCTACGGCATCCCCGAGTTCAAGATGGAAAAGCGCGTCCTGGACCGTCGGCTTGCGCAGATGCGGGCCGAGGGGACGGTGTTCACGCCGTCGTGCAACGTCGGCGTCGACATCACCGCGGACGAACTGCGTGCGTCCTATGACGCGATCGTGCTCGCCGGCGGTTCGACGATCGGCCGGGACCTGCCGGTGCCCGGTCGGGAGCTCGACGGCGTCCACCTCGCCATGGAGTACCTGGTCCCCGCGAACCGGGTGCAGCTGGGTGACCTCACCGAGCCGTCGATCACCGCGGCCGGCAGGCGGGTGGTCGTCATCGGCGGCGGTGACACCGGAGCGGACTGCCTGGGTACCGCGCACCGGCAGGGCGCGGTGTCCGTGCACCAGCTGGAGATCATGCTACGGCCGCCGCAGCTACGGCCCGCGGCCAACCCGTGGCCGACCTGGCCGGTGGTCTACCGGGTGTCGAGCGCGCACGAGGAGGGCGGCGAGCGGGTCTTCGCCGTCTCCACCGAGCGTTTCCTCGGCGACTCCGCGGGCCGGGTCCGGGCGCTGCGCATGCACGAGGTCCGCATGGTCGACGGTCGTTTCGAGAAGGTGGCGGGCACCGACACCGAGCTGCCCTGCGAACTCGTCCTGCTCGCGATGGGTTTTGTCGGGCCGGAACGCCCGGGCCTGCTGGAGCAGCTCGGGGTCGCCTTCGACGCCCGCGGCAATGTCGCCCGGGACGCCGGGTGGGTCAGTTCCGTGCCCGGGGTGTTCGTCGCCGGGGATATCGGCCGGGGCCAGTCCCTGATCGTGTGGGCGATCGCGGAGGGCCGCACCGCCGCCGCAGCGGTCGACCGCTACCTGCGTGGCGCCACCGACCTGCCCGAACCGGTCACCCCGACCCGACGCTGAGGGCAATGTCGCCAGGGTGATCGTCGGTGGGCGCTCCGCGTCGCTGTAGGCTTTTCGGCGACGCGTTAGGGATCCTGCCGGAGGGCGACGAAGCCAGATGCTGGACAGACGGTTCATCCGGGAGAATCCCGACGCCGTGCGGGAGGCCGCTCGAGTCAAAGGGGTCGACCTCGACGTCGATGACATCCTGACCCTCGACCGGGAAGTGCGTTCGCTACAGCACGCCCTGGACACGGCACAGCGTGAGCGGCGTGAACTGGCCGGCAGCTTCAAGGCCGCGGACGCCGCCGAACGGACCCGGCTGCGGGAACGCTCCGGTGCCCTGGACGAGCAGCTGCGTGAGACCCGGGAACAGCTTGAGGATGCGAGCGGTCGGCTACGGGAGCTGCTGCTGCGGACGCCGAACATTCCCTGGGCCGGCGCGCCGGTCGGTGCCGACGAGTCGGCGAACACGGTCATCCGGGTCTGGGGGGAACGCCCGACGTTCGACTTCACCCCGGTCGATCATGTGGAGCTTGCCGAGAAGCGTGGCTGGGTGGAGTTCGAACGGGCCCGTAACGCCTCGGGGGAGCGGGCGTACGCTCTCGCCGGCCAGCTCGTCCTGTTGGAGCGGGCGGTGCACTCCTACGCGCTGGATCTGCTCGCGCACCGAGACTTCCGGCTGGTCAGCGTGCCGTCCCTGGTGAAGGAGGACGCGCTGGTCGGCAGTGGCTTCCTGCCGGGGCACCGGGAGGAGATCTACGAGCTGCCGGCGGACGGGATGTTCCTCGCCGGTACCGCCGAGGTCGCACTGGTCGGCCTGCACGCGGGCGAGATGCTGTCCGTGCGTGATCTCCCGTTGCGCTACGCCGGGATCTCGCCGTGCTTCCGCCGGGAGGTCGGCAGTGCCGGGCGCGACGTCCGCGGGCTGCTGCGCGTCCACCAGTTCGAGAAGGTCGAGCAGTTCGTGATCTGTGCGGCCGACGGGGCGGAGTCGGCCCGCTGGCACGCCGAGCTGCTGGACACGGCCGAGACGGTCCTGCAGTCACTCGGCCTTGCCTACGAGGTGGTGGAGTGCGCCACCGGCGACATGGGCCTGGGCAAGTTCCGGATGAACGACATCAACACCTGGTTCCCGTCACTGGAGCGCTTCCGGGAGACTCACAGCTGCTCGACGTTGCACGACTGGCAGGCGCGTCGGGCCAACATCCGCTACAAGGACGCGGACGGGCGGGTGCGGTTCGCTCACACCCTCAACAACACGGCGGTGGCGACCCCCCGGCTGCTTGCCGCGATCCTGGAGAACTTCCAGACCGCGGACCATCACATCCGCGTTCCCAAGGTGCTGCGGCCCTACCTCGGTGACCGGGAACTGATCTGACCCGGGATCAGGGGATCCCAGGCCAGGGGGCTTGTGTGGACGGTGGCCCCGGCGGCTATCCGCCGGCACGCAGCGCACTCGGCCTGCGTCTTGCGCTCGCCCTGTTCGGACTCCTGTTCTGCGCGGGCACCGGTGCCTATTTCGCGGTCCAGGGAAAGCCGGTGCCCGCCGTCGGACTCGGCGTGGTCGCTCTGACCGCGGTGGTCGATCTCGTCGTGATCGTCCGGCGGATGCGCGGCCGCCGACCATGATGTCGGTGAACCCCCGTCGGCTGTAGGTGAACCTCCGTCGGCTGTAGGTGGAAACCATCGTGATAGCGACGGAAACCACCTACGCCTCCGGCTGGGCAATATCGCCGCTTCTCCTCGAGCGTTCGGCCAGGGCCGCCAGGGCATTCGCGATCTTCGTGCGGAGCGCCGGGTCGGGATGAACCCGTCGGCATGGACCGCCTGCCGTGGCACGGGTATGTGGGCGCATGCGGCGTCGACAATGTCAGCACCTATATAGCGCAGCACTGTGCGGAGAGATTCGTGGGCTCCGGCAGCGCCGGTTGGCGAAGAAGAAACATTGATCCAGGCGACGGGCTTCCCGTAGGTCTCGTCGCGTCCTCGGGTACCACGAGCTGTGCCGTTCGAAGGAGAGCGGCGTTTGTCGATCCCGTTCGGAGGCTTCCGCGGATCATCAGGAGCTGGCATGTGATTCTCGCGTGCTTGACAGTAGCCATCGCAGGTTGCCGTCTCGTCCATGCCGGGCCATGGCCGGAGATCCGGCAGGTCAACACCGCAGGCGGGGCCGGGGTGATGCCGCTTCCCGTTTCGAGATCTACCTGTTTCGAGATCTCCGTAGAGCGGTGTCACTGTGGATGATGGCTGTTCAGAGCGTGCCCTCGGTTGCGAGCCGCGCATAACCGGCGGCGCCGACGAGGTCGAGCATCACGCATGGCTCGTCCCCGACCACCCAGGCGTCGTGGCCCGCTGGAATGAGCGTGACGTCTCCTGGACCGATCTCCGCCTCGCCTCCGTCGTTCTGCCGGATGTGCATCCGGCCGGAGTCGACATAGGCGTAGTGCTCGAATTCGCAGGATTCGGTGCCGGCGGTCGGTCGCACCGACTCCGACCAGCGCCAGCCGGGTTCGAATACGGCCCGGTCCAGTTCATGCCCCTCGATCCGGATGGCCTCGACATGCCCGTGTGGGAAGTCGCGTCGCTCGTCCGGCTTGCCGATGTTCTTGACCTGAATGGTCGCCACGGCAGTTCACCTCCTGACCCTTCCGGGTCGTACGCCGTCTTTCAACGTAAGCGGTTGGTACGTTCCCGGCAACTAGGGGTGTAGGACCCTCGTGTGGTTCGTGTGGATCCCGCCCGGGTGTCGGGAAGCGTCTCTGTAGCGGGAAGCGTCTCTGTAGGTGGAAACAGTCGCCCGGATGACGGAAACCACCTACTCCTGCTCGCGGGCCGCTCCGAGTGGCGTCCGCTCGTGTTCCGCGGGGCGCACCGGTCGCGCTAGGCCTACGTCAGGGTGGCTGGATGCTCACTTTCCGCGTTAGGGTTGTACGGTTCACGACGATTGTTGGGTTTCAACCCTGTTCTGCTCGTGACTCCACACGGTCGATCATTGGTGGTGGCGTTGGGACGTCT
>NZ_CAKKTK010000035.1:8371-20534 GCF_920656135.1 Frankia sp. Cppng1_Ct_nod
TGGTGGGTGGAGACCTCACCGATCGACCGACTCGTGTATCTCGCCGGCCGGCGACTGTGATACCGATCGGCTACTGCCGGCGAGCCTGGCGAGGCTGCCGCCTTGGGCGCGGTGGTCGGTAGAGACCTGGCCGGTTGGCGGGCTGTGACGGCAAGCCGCGGGAAAAGCTACGCCGCGGGGTGACAACGACGTGGGTGACAACGACGTGACGGTCCCGTGACGACCGGTGGGTTGCAATCGTGGTCCGGAGCCGCTCGAGGCTCACCGAGTCCGGGCCACCTGGTAGGTCTGATGATTACTGATACGTTCACGTATAACGCCGAAACCGCCACGGAACTGCCGTCGGAGGCATATGCTCCCGCGTCTCCATTCGCCGAGACGTTCCAGTTCAGTCCCGACCTGCGGGGCGGCGAACAGGAAACCGGATTCGAAAGCTACGCCGCCGCGTCCAGCCTGGAGTCGCCGTTCCGGTCGGAGTCCGCGGGAATGCCGGACGGCAGAGTCGGCGGCCCCGAACGGGCCGAGTACGGGGCGCTGGTGGCGTCCCTGTACGAGAACGAGTTCAGCGAGGCGCTCTACGAGCTCGCCGCGGAGGCCGCCTCGGCGGTGCAGGAGCAGTCCGGAGCGTGGGAGCACGAGTCACCGGGAGAACGCGAGCAGCTCCTCGAGCAGTACATGACGCCGATGGCCACCGAGGCCGAGACACTGTTCGGCCGCCTGTCCGAGCAGTACGCGCAGCACGACGTCAGCCCGCTGACCGAACAGGAGCTGGACCGGCTGTTCGAGTCGATGCGGCCGAGCTTCGAGCATCTCTCCCCGGCCTTCGAGAATCTGTTCGGAGGATTGTGGAACAAGGTCAAGAGCGTGGCCAAGGGCGCCGTCTCGCTGGTCAAGAAAGGCATCGCCGCGGTCGGAAAGATCATCCCGTTGGGGTGGCTGTTCGACAAGCTCAAGGCCCTGATCAGGCCGCTGTTGCGGCAGGTGTTGAAGTTTGCCATCGGGCGTCTACCGGTCCCGTTGCAGCCCGTCGCCCGGAAACTTGCCGACAGGTTCTTCGGCGAGACCGAGACCGCTCTCACGTCCGAAAGCTTCCTGGCGCCGCAGGCAGAGGGTGCGAACACAGCAGCCGGCGAGGCGCTGGCCGCCGGTGACCTGGACAGCATCCAGCGTGAGTTCGACTCCCGCGCGGCGGCCATGCTGTTCGCCCGGGACGAGGTGGAGCAGGGCGAGGTCGCCGCCGAAGCCGCCGCCGAGACACCGCGAACCGAAGATCGTATCCCCTCGCTGGAGGCGGCACGGGACCAGTTCGTCCGCGAGGTCGTGCAGAGCGAGCGCAACCAGGACCTCGCCGGCCAGATGGAGAACTTCATCCCGGCCATCCTGGCGGCGCTGCGCGTGGGGATCAGCATTGTCGGGCGGCCCCGAGTGATCAAGTTCCTGTCCGGCCATCTCGGCAGCCTGGTTGCTCCCTACGTCGGCCGGAGCATCGCCGACCAGCTCTCCGCGGCGATCGTGTCGACGGGCATGAGCATGGTCGGTCTGGAGGTACCCGCGGAGCGGGCGGTCCTCGCCGGCGAGGCGGTCGCCAACGCGGTCGAGGGCACCATCAGCCGGCTGGCCGAGCAGGGTGAGCAGATCTTCGAGGACCAGCGCGTCCTCGAGGCGGCGGTACAGGAGGCCTTCGCCGAGGCGGCCGCGGAGTCGTTCCCGCCGGACACCATCCGGGAGCAGTACCACGAGGTGTCTGGCCGGTCGCACCGCGGGGGGACCTGGGTCCTGACACCGAGACCGGGTCGTCGTCGGTACAAGAAGTACACCATGGCGCCAGAGATCACGATCACCAGGCAGGTGGCCCAGGCCGTCGAGACGTTCGGTGGCATCCGGCTCGATGCCTTCCTCCGGAGCCGGTACGGCCGCGACGCGCCGGTCACCGTGAAGGCGCACTTCTACCAGGCCATCCCCGGCACGAAACTCAGCACGATCGCGAGGCTGGAGACCGGGGTGCAGGGCTTCGGCCCGCGTTCGCAACGCGGCTGGCGGTACTTCGTGCCGCTCACGCGGCACACCGCGGGGCTGCTGTTCGGCGAGCCGGGCCTTGGGCGCGACGTCGCCGCGCCGTTCCTGCGCTCCTCCCGACGGATCACCGTCGGCCAGCGGTTCGTCGTGTTCGAACCGGTCGGCTGGCGACCCTCGCCGCAGGGGCCGCAGCTCGGCCTGGCGCGTCCGCCCGGTGCCACGCCCGCCGCACCGCGACCGGCGACGGGGCCGGGTGGATCCCGCGTCAGCCAGGTCAACCTCACACTCGACTTCCCGCAGGGGACCGCCAGAGTCCACATCTACCTCGACGAACGCGATACGCAGGCGATCGCGGCCTCGGTACGGCGGGGCGAGTCGGTCACCCCGGTGCTCGTCCTGCTCCGTAAGGTGTACGTGGCGTCTCTTCGCAGCATGCTCAGCGGCAACGCGCGCCGGCACGTCAAGCTCGTGCACGAGGCCGCCGCCGAGACCGAGAGCGAGAGCCTGCTCGCAACGATCGGGGAGGCCATCCTCAAAAAGATCGTCGACAAGCTGATCGACTGGGTGGGCACCGCGCTCTCCGAGTACTTCACCCGGCGGGCACAGGAGTTCGTGACCGCCGCGGCCAACCCCGCGGACGGTGTCACCATCATCCTGACTCTGCGGCACGCGTCGCTCATGCAGGCCTTGCACAGGGCGCTGCAGGGCGAGGCCCTGGGTGCCGGCGCGGCCGTCGCGCAGGCACTGCTCGTTCCCGTCGACGCCAGGCTCGAGACCGTGCCGGGGTTTCGTGCATGATGGACGAACAGATCGCGCTGCGCTTCCAGCTCGTCAGCGAGACCGCGCACTGGCGGACGGCGACGGTCGGCCTGACGGACCTCGAGAACTTCGCCTCGCCGCAGGCGTGGCAGGCCGTGGAGACCTATCTCGGTCTGGGGATCAGGCGCCACCTGCAGGAGCTCGTCCGCACGGTGGCCTTCGAGTTGGACGCGGTGGAGGCCGACATCCGCGCCGCGGGGACCCTGGTTGACCTGCAGCGCGCCCGCCGGCGGCTGCAACGGTTCCGGGAACGCTACCTGCAGGCGGAGACGGTGCTTGAGTTCTACGGCCACGCCATCCGGTCACGAACGACGACCCGGCTCGCGCAGATGCTGACGGCATGCGACATCCTCGCCCGGCAGAGCATGGCGGCGCCCCTGGCGGCGCTGGGCCTCACGCCGCCGCCTGTGCTGGTCTACCTCGACCGCGGACTGGGAGCATCGATCCTGCGGGCCCACCTGCGCTACTGGAGCGGAGCATCCGTCTCGCCGGCAGCCGCGATCAAGGTGACCCGCTTCAACCTGTTCCGTCCCACCTCCCTGCTGCACGAGGCCGGTCACCAGGTCGCCCACCTGACCGGTTGGAACAACGAGCTGCCGGCCATGCTCCGCCGCGGGGTGCCCGACGCCGCGGTGGCCGAGCTCTGGGCCGGCTGGGCGACCGAGCTGGGACCGGACCTGTTGGCATTCGCGCACGCCGGATACGGCGCGGTGGCCGCCCTGCACGACGTGGTCGCCGGAGAGAGGACGCAGGTGTTCGCTCATCCGATCGGAGATCCCCATCCGATCGCGTGGCTGCGCGTGCTGGTCGGGGTGGAGATGTGCGTGCGGTTCTACGGGGCCGGACCCTGGGACACGCTCAAGCAGGCGATGATCGCGACATACCCGCTGAGCGACGCCCCACCCAGCCTGCGGTCCATGCTCGAGCGTAGCGTCGCGCAGCTCCCGAAGATCGTCGACATCGGTCTGCGGTCGCGGATGCGCGCCTACGGTGGACGCGCCCTGGCCGACGTCGTCGACCCGGTCCGGGTCGGTCCGGCCGCACTGGATGACCTCGCACGCACGGCAGGGCCCGCCCTGACCACCTCGACCCACTACCTGACCAGTGAGGGGCTGCGGCTGCTCGCGCGGTCCGCACTGCAGGTGGCGGTCTACCCGGAGCGGGCCCAGCAGACGACGCAGGACTTCGAGGACTGGATGCGGCGACTCGGCAAGCTCGCGGTCGCGGCGGCAGCCCCTGCGGCCTCGGCCGCGTAAGGATCACAAGGAGAACATCATGCCCGACGAAGCGTCCAGCCCCACCGCGCACGAAACCCGCGGGTCGGGTTCGGCGATCATCGACATGGACCAGATCCTCGAGTTCATCCGCCTGGGCAACGAGCGGCGGTCGGAAGACATCACGGTTATGGCCGAACGGGTGGCCATGATGCTGGCCGAGCAGCTCGGCCAGGTCGGCGGTCGAGGGGAACGACTCGACGAAGGTCTCATCCGAGCCTATGCCATTACCCGCCGTCAGCTCGCCGGCCCGAACGACGACGAGGCGGACTCGCTGAGCGTCGGAACCATCGTCTCGGTCACCCCGCACACCCCGCGGGTCGGCCGTACCTGCCAGGTGCTGCTGCGCAACGCCGGCCGCCCGGTCAGAGTCGACTTCGCCGGGCAGGCCGACGTCGTGGAGAGCAAGGCCGTGGAGAGCAAGGTCACCGCGTGGCAGTCCCACGACCGGGAGGGGGTCGTGGCCCGTTCCTACGGGCTGGCGACGGTCACAGTCCCCGAGGGCGCGATCAGCGGAAAGATCTCGGCCGTCACCGAGTCGGGTATCCTCACCTCTGATTTCGATGTCCGGGTAGCCGCCGCGGTAACCTGGGAATACGAACCCGGCCAGGGCGCTCTCGCCGCGTCGTCGCGACCCCCGCGGAGCAGGCGATGATCCGGCAGCTGGCCCGATGGCTCGCCGAGATCGTCACGGCCACCGCCCTCGGCAACGGCCAGCCCCCGCCGGTCGGCGACGAACTCACCCGCCAGAGCACCGAGTTGCTGTGGGAGCTGCACCCTGAACAGTTCCTGCGCTTTCTGGAGGAGGCGTGGGCCAGCCGGGCGGCCCCGGCTGACCGACCCGACCTACCCCTTCCGCCCAAACTGCTGCACGGTGTGTATCCCGGCCTCGAGTCCGGCGTGCAGGACAGGGTGGCAGGCGTCGGAGACAGTTTCTACCTCCCGCCGGTGCAGGCCCGGCCCGCCGGGCCGTATGACGGCGGCGCCGGCGCGGACTGGCACCACGTCGTCTACGGGTATTTCATCGAGAACACGCGGGTCTTCGACATCTTCCGGCGTGTCCTGGTCGAGTACCTGCACGGAGAGCGCCTCGAGATGCCGAGCCCGGCGACCCGCCGCTGGCTGCGGGTGACCGAGATGCTGTTCTTCCGCGACCTGCCGGCCTCCTCCATCGGAGCGCTCACCAGCTCGGTGCGGCCAGACCTGGCGGCGACGCGCCGCAACTTGTACCAGCGCCTGCTGGGGATGGATCTCAACCACGGCCGTGACGAGGGCCAGCCGTACCCCTACGTGCGGGCTGCCGCCGCCAACTCGGCCTTCGTGCCGATGTTCGAGGACATGCTCCGCGAGGTGTGGATCGCCGCGGAGAACTTCCGGAACACCAGCGGTACCAACCCGAAGGACGACGCGGCGATCGCGACGTTCTCCCGTGACATCCGGGACATGTTGCTGACCCGTCGCCAGCAGGGGAACCTGGCGCGGGAGGAGCTGTTCACGACCTTCATGGCAAGCTGGTTTCACCTGACCCTGGAAAGCAACAACTCCGTCGTCACCGACCTCAAGTCGACCGCCGGCAGCCCAGAGGAGCGCCTGCGCAAGATCGGCGACCGCGTCGGCCTCAAGGCGCACACCCACTCCGAGAGTTTCTTCTCGCTGGCGCCGCGCGTCTCGACCCTGCTCAAGCGGGTCGAGGCCGGTGACTACAACAGCCCGAGCAACGTGAGCGTGCTCTACTCCGAAAACCAGATCCCGCCGCCGAACCCCATCCGCAAGGACATGCTCGACATCATCAACCAGTGGTCGATCGCTACCGGCAGGGACATGAAGGCACGACGCACCACGATCACGCCCCGCGGCGCGGGGAGGCCATTGGCAGTCGCCAGCACGCCGTCCAGCAACGGCTCCAAGGCCTGAACCCGCCGAGGCATTGGATCTGTGGCGAGGTCCCGCTCTCGTCGACATACCGGCCGGGCGGGTACTCCACGCCCACATCATGGGCTCGACTAGCCGCAAAACCGGGTAGTTTAGGGGCCGCAGAAAAATAACCAGTAGCTTCACCGAATGTCGTCCGTTGGTATGTTATGGGCGGTATAGAGGAGATCCGGTTGGCCGCGAAGTTCCAGGCGATCTTCCTGCACCTGGACGAACGGCAGCGGCGGCTGCTGATGGGAGCGGAGGCCCGCTCGATCGGCCATGGCGGGATCAGACTGGCCGCCCGCGCCGCCGCCCCGGCGGGCGTGGACGCCCCCGTCCAGTACGGGCCGGGTCGCCGCGGCGGCGGTCTACCTCTACACCGGTCAGTTTCTGTCCAAGGCGCGCACCGCGGGGGCGTTGGCCGAGCTGCTCGGGGTCCCGGTCTCGGCGGGCACGGTCGCGGCGTTCACCGGCCGGGCCGCATCCGGGCTGGACGGGTTCGGCGACCAGGTCCGCGGCCAGCTGACGGCATCGAAGGTCGTCGGCGTCGAAGGTCGTCGGCGTCGACGAGACCGGCTTGCGGGTCGCAGGGAAACTCCACTGGGTCCGCACCGACATGCTCACCCTGCACCTATACCGACGCCGACCACGGGGCCAGCATTCTGGCGGTGACAGCATGACAACAATCACGCAACCGCTGTCGCTGCTCGACGTTGCACCAGTGGTTCCCGTAGTTGTTCTGAACGACCTCCAGACCGCGGTTCCCCTCGCTCGTGCTCTTGTCACCGGGGGCCTGCCTATCATCGAGGTGACGTTGCGTACCGAGATGGCTCTCCAATCAATCAAGAAGATCGCGGCGGAGGTATCCGAGTCTCTGGTCGGTGCGGGCACCGTCATCACGGTTGATCAGGCGAAGCAGGCCGTCGACGCTGGGGCGCGCTTCCTGGTCAGCCCCGGTTGCACCGATCGGTTGCTCGACGCGATGGACGCCAGCGGCCTGCCGTATCTTCCCGGCGTTGCCACCGTTTCCGAGATGCTCGGGGTACTCGACCGTGGACGGGCAGACAGGAACCTTGCCCGTGCCGCGGCATCGCTATCGACCCCCGATGCCACGGTCCGCCTGTGACCGCGCCGGTGGAAAACTACCTCATTGACATGGATGGGGTCCTCATGCGCGAGGAAAACCCTGTTCCCGGTGCTGACGAGTTCCTGCGGAACCTGGCCGCTGCGGGGTTGGGCTATCTGGTCTTGACTAATAACTCGATCTACACGGCGCGGGACCTGCAGGTAAGGCTGCGGGGAGCGGGGCTGGAGATACCGGCGGACCGGATCTGGACGTCGGCGCTGGCCACCGCCCAGTTCCTGCACTCGCAACGGCCGGGCGGAACCGCGCATGTGGTGGGCGAGGCTGGTCTGACCACGGCACTGCACGACATCGGGTACGTGCTGACCGACCGGGCACCCGATTACGTGGTCCTCGGCGAGACACGGACGTACAGCTTTGAGGCGATCACCCGTGCAATCCGTCTGGTGCGCAGCGGCGCCCGGTTCATCGCGACGAACCCGGACCCGACCGGCCCATCGCTGGAGGGCCTGCTGCCTGCGACTGGTTCGGTGGCTGCTCTGATCACCCGGGCGACCGGTGTGGCCCCCTACTTCGTCGGCAAGCCGAACCCGCTGATGATGCGCAGCGCACTGAACGCGTTGGAGGCGCACAGCGAGACGACGGTGATGATCGGTGACCGGATGGACACCGACGTGGTCGCCGGACTGGAGGCCGGCATGGACACCGTCCTGGTGCTCACCGGTGTGACCGCACTGTCTGAGATCGACCGATTCCCGTACCGCCCTTCGCTGGTGCTGCCCAGCGTTGCCGAGCTCGCCGTCGGTATGAACCCGCGCCTTCTTGCCCGTGATCGCGTCGCTGACGGCAGCCCGCCGCTCGACCTCGAAACCGGGTGTGCGCCTTCGACCGTCTGACAAACGCGGAGTCACAAGGTCGGGGTTCCATAGGCCGGCGCTCCGCGGAGGCCCTTGCGGCTATCCGTTGTTGCCGTCCACACCGGGGTAGTTGCGGGGCCGACGGTGAGGACGGGGGGATCCGGTCACGGGTCGCCGATGTTCTGTGGTGGCGCCTGGGCGATGACACGGGGGGAGAGCGGTTGTGGGTAGCGCCGGGAATCTGGGCACGTATGCGGCCCGATAGCCCGCCCGATGTGAAGAGCGTTGAGGACCTGAACCGGAAGCGAGCACTATACATACAATGACTGGGGCACACGCTCCTATACCAAACTGACGGGGAGCAACCGCCCTTCCGGGCAAGGACCACCCAGGGATGACACACATCGTCTCGGATCAGGCGATGATGTGATCAAGTCGGGGAACTGCATGATTGTAAGACACCTCGGCTGGAGTCTTCTCGGTCTGTTGTAGCGAGGAGGAACAACGGTGGGACTACTACTTCATGACCGGATACTCGATTCGATCGAGGCGTATTTTGGGCTGTCGCCGTAGATGCTGGCCCTGTCCTTGGAAGTGCCGAAGCTGGACCTTGATCAGGAAGCGATGATTCTGTCGCTCAAGGCGGCACGCGAACGGGTCTTGGATCCGGCCTCGCCGGCCGGCGCCAAGGACGCGATCTGGTCACAACTCGTCCACCTGGCAAGTGGGAAGAAGGAACCCTGGTGCCTTGCCGCGATCTGGATGATGGTTCCAGGTCTTCGCCGGATCTGCCATCGGTGCCGCCGTTACGGCACGACCCTGGGTCTGCGCGAGCTCGAACCCGAGGCGGTCGCCGGACTCGTCGAGGCCCTCCATGCAGCCGATCCGAACCGACTGGGGCTCGCCCAAGCTTTCCGCCTTCCGGAAGGACCAGCGGAGCGTGCGGCATGAGGAGCCGACGCCTGACCTTTCCAGAACTCTTCGACCTGCCCACCGTCGTAGACTTACGGACGGCCGCACGCGCTGTCGGCATCTCGACCAAGACGGCGTACAAGCTGGTGCATGCCCAGCGGTTCCCCTGCCCTGTGATGAAGCCACGTCTCCAAGTCCGGATAAGAGATCCGGCCCACTGCCCGGTGTCGACGGTCCGTCGCGATAGTGGTCACCTTCGGCCTCCCGCACCGACAGGCCGAGGGTGACCGCTGTCGTCACGCCGAGCTTCCGGTCGCCGGTCGTGGCGACTCCCGGTTACGGTCCCGGCGGCCTACGAGCCACTGGTGGCGTGGTGCATCCCGTCCGGTCCTGCCGGTGGGAGGCACGGCGTTATCCCGCGATTGTACGTTTGTGACTCTAGTTGTACAGCACTGGGTCATGCTGTACGTTCGATGCATGACCTCGTCGCCCGAACTGAGCGTGTCGGAGGCTCGGGAGCGTCTTGCTGCGATCATCGACCAGGTCCGCGCTGACCACAAGCCGGTCTACCTCGCCCGCCGCGGCCGGCGAGTCGCCGCGGTCATCGATGCCGATGACCTGGATCGCATCCTCGAACTGGCCGAAGACATGGTGGACATACGTGAAGCCGAACGAGCGCGAGAGCAGATGACGGCGACGGGGCAGACGCCCATCCCCTGGGATGAGGTCAAGGCCGAACTCGGCCTGGCATGAGATACACGGTCAGCGTGGCACCGCATGCGCTTCGCCAGTTGCGCAAGCTCGACCCCACGGCACGACGCCGGGTGCAGGCCGTGATTGATCTCCTCGCCGATGATCCCCGTCCACCGGCCGCTCGACAGCTCGTCGGCGGTGCGGGCGAGTGGCGCGTACGTACCAGCGACTACCGGATCGTGTACGACATCCGGGACAAGGAGCTGATCGTCCTGGTTGTCGCTGTTGGCCACCGCCGAGATGTCTATCGCTGACCTACATGCCTGCGCGGTATTGCAACGTCAAGGACTTCCAGGCCCGCCGCAGGGCACGGTTCCGGTCACCGGCGACACCGCTGGCCATGAGACGGCTAGTCCGAGAACCGCGCCGCCGACCCCATCCGAATCCGTACCGGCAGCGAGCACTTTGCACACGGCGATCGGAACACACGTTCCAGTTGGCTCTCCGCCTGGGTGGGCGGTGCCGGCGTGCCCGGGAGGGCCGTGTACCGGCGAGAACATGATCAGCATCGAGCGGTCACGGCGGTCACCGGCCCTTCCGGGGGGCGGACCCGCGGCGCAGGACCTGCCATGTCGCCCATGCGACGGCTGCGGTCAGCAGCAGAAGCGCGGCAAGGTCAAGCGTCCAGGTGTGGACGTCGGCTGTCCACAGCGGGTCGATCTTGGGGGCGGCCGGGGTCTGGCGGTAGCCGGTTGTCGCCGCGACCATCGCGAATCCCCACCGGGCAGGCATGAGGTACGCGAGCTGTTCCAGTGGCGGACGGCCGTCTAGTGGGATGAGCAGCCCGCACAGCAGCAGTTGCAGCAGCAGGACGAGCACGAGGATCGGCATGCCGCGGTCGGGGTTCCCGATCAGTGCTGAGACCAGTAGCCCTTGGGCCATCGCGGCCAGCGCGACCGCGACCATGGCGACGGCGACCTCGGCTACCCCGTCGCCCAGTGCGAGCGGCGTGTCCGGCGCGGGCTGGCCGTACAGTCCGGCGAAGGCCAGGATCATGGCCTGAACGCTGCTGATCAGGCCCAGCACGGCGAGCTTCGACCAGAGGTAGGCGCCGCGCGAGAGCCCGATCGCCTGCTCGCGGCGGAAGACGGAGCGCTCCTTGACCAGTTCGCGGAACGCTCCGGCGAATCCCGTGAACGCGCACCCGAGGACGAGCACGAGCATGAGCGGCGAGATGTCGCTGTCGCGGTCGGGGCCGGTCTGCCGGCTTGTCCACGACAGTCCGTGCCCGCCCGGCAGCAGCCGTGCGAACAGGCTCAGTACCAGCGGCAGTGCCAGCAGGAACAGCGCGTAGGCCCGATCGGCCGCGATCACCGCGAGGTAGCGGCGGGCGAGCACGGCGAATTGGCGCAGCGCCGGCTGCTGGCGCGGCGGCGCGTCCGGCGCTGCCCGTGCCGCAGGCGCCGCGGGCTGCGCCGCGCCGCTTGGCATCCCGTACTTCGCATACTCGGGCGAGGCCCGGAACCGGGCCGTCCAGTCGACGTCCCGGGAGCGGTCGAGCAGTAGGAACATGTCCGCGAAGTCACGCTGGCCGAAGTACGCGAGCGCCTCGCCGGGCGGGCCGAAGTAGGCGAGCTTGCCGCCCGACGCGAGCACGAGTAGCCGGTCGCATAGGTCGAGCTGCGCCGGTGAGTGCGTGACGACGACCACGGTTCGGCCGTCGTCGGCCAGCTTGCGCAGGGTCTGCATCACCGACTTGTCCATGCCCGGGTCCAGTCCGGATGTCGGCTCGTCGAGGAAGAGCAGGGACGGGCGGGTGAGCAGCTCCAGCGCCACACTCGTGCGTTTGCGCTGTCCACCGGAGAGCGTGCTGATCCGCTGCTCCGTCTGGTCGGCCAGCCCCAGCTCGCCGATCACTTCTTCGACCCGTGCGTTGCGTTCGATCGCCGGGGTGTCGGCGGGGAACCGCAGTTCGGCCGCGTACCGCAGGGCACGGCGGACGGTCAGCTGCGGGTGCAGGATGTCGTCTTGGGGGACGAGCCCGATGCGCTGGCGCAGCTCGTCGTAGGACGCGTAGAGGTCGCGGCCGGCGTAGCGGACCTCGCCGGAGTCGGCGGGGCGCTGTCCGGTCAGCGCGGCGAGCAGGGTGGACTTCCCGGCTCCGCTCGGCCCGACGACGGCCAGCAGGCTGCGCCGCGGCAGCGCGAACCCGACCCCGTCGAGCAGCCGTCGTCCGGAGCGGGTGACGACCAGGTCGTCGGCCTCGAAGGAGATGTCGCCCTCGTCGGTGTACTCGACGAGCGTGCCGCCCTGCAGGTGCAGCAGGGCGTGCCCGATGCCGACGATGTCCCCGGCCTCGATCGTCGCCTGGCTGACCCGGTGGCCGTTGACGAACGTCCCGTTCCAGCTGCCGAGGTCGACGATCCGCCACTGGGGCCCGACCCGGCGCAGCTCCGCGTGCCGGCGCGAGACGAGCGGGTCGGCGAGCACCACGTCGCACTCGGGCGCGCGGCCGATGACGGCCGACGCCGCCCCGACCGGATGCAGCGCCGTGGCCTTGCGCTCCCACCACCCCCCGGTTGGGCCCGGCCCGG
>NZ_CAKKTK010000035.1:20932-45418 GCF_920656135.1 Frankia sp. Cppng1_Ct_nod
CGTGGGCGGCGTCCGCGACGGGGCGCTCGCGGCCTGCCACCAGGCGGATCCGGGTGTGGTCGACGGGTCGGGCGACGCCGGTGACGATGCGGGCGACGCGGGTGACGATGCGGGCGATGCCGGTGGCGGGGGCGCCGCCGGTGGCGGGGGCGCCGCGAGTGCGCCGTTCGTCCGCGTCCACCACCTGCCGCCCGTGGCCGGGGCGGCGGGCGGCGGGACCGACGCCGCCGGGGTGGCCGGGACGAGGGCCGAGCGGGCCGCCGCCGCGAACACGGACGCGGACGGATGCCGGTCGGTCGGGGCCTTCGCCATGCCCTGCGCGATGACGGCGTCGAACGCTGCCGGCGCGTCGGGCCGCACGGCCGACAGGACGGGTGGCGGGTCCTGCATGTGCGCCTTGACCACCCCGAGCCGCTCGGCGGCGACGAACGGCCTGCGCGCGGTCAGGCACTCGAAAAGCAGGCAGGCCAGCGAGTAGACATCCGCCCGGTGGTCGACCCGCCCTGACAGGAACCGCTCGGGCGCCATGTAGTCGATCGAGCCGATCGTCGCCCCGTCCGTGGTGATTCCGGTACCGTCGACCGCGCGGGCGATCCCGAAGTCGACGAGGTAGACGAAGTCGGTTGGACGGCCGCGGCCCGCGCACAGCACGTTGGACGGCTTGACGTCGCGGTGCACCAGCCCGTCGGCGTGCGCGGCGTCCAGCGCGGAGGCGATCTGCTCGATGATATAGACGGCGGTCTGCGGGTCGAGTGGCCCGTCGCGCAGGACCGTGCCCAGGTCAGCACCCTCCACCAGACGCATGTCGATGAAGAGCTGGCCGTCGATCTCGCCGTGGCGGTGGATCGGGATCACGTGCGGCTCGCGCAGCTGCGCCACCATCTCGGACTCCCGGCGGAACCGCTCGGTGTACTGCGGGTCCCCGGCCAGGCTCGGGAGCAGGAGCTTGAGTGCCACCATCCGCTGCTGCCTGGTGTCGTACGCCCGGTAGACCTCGCCCATCCCGCCGCGGCCCAGCAGCTTCTCGATGCGGTATGGGCCGAACATCCGCTGTGTCATGGCGCCTTCCCCGGTGGTTGTCGCCGTCTCCGTCGCCGTCGCCGGACCACGAGGACGAGCCCGAGGACGATCAGCGCTAGCACGAGGGCGGGCAGCGCGGCGATGACGGTGTTGTTGGAGGAGGCCAAGCTGACGAGCGCACCGGCGATCAGGACACTGCCGAACACCCAGGCCAGCGCCGTGACCACGGCGCGCAGCACCCGCCCGGCGACGGCTGCCCGCGCCGGGGCCGGCTGCGTTGGGGGCGGCTGCGTCGGTCCGGGCTGCGGCCCGGTCGGCTGTTGCCACCACATGGGCTGCCCCGTCGGCCGGGGACCGGGCTGGGGGCGGGGCCGCGGCGGCGCGGTGGTGGGCCCGGGCTCGGGCGGCGCGCCGGCGGGCGGGTGTGCGGCGGTGCGGGTCCACCATGGGACGGGCTCCGCGATCAGCCCTTCCAGGTCGCCGGTGGCCGTCCAGCCCGGGGCGCAGCAGGCCCGCAGCCGGGCTGCGAGCCCGTCGATCTGTGGGTCGTGCAGCCGCTCGACCCACGACCATGCCTGGGTCCGGTGCGGTGGCAGGTAGTCCCTGTGGCGGAAGAGCAGGTTCTCGCCGTCGTTGAACTGCTCCCACTGATTCGGTTCGCGGGCGAGTGCCAGCAGCGAGAGATAGACGACGAGACCGGGGAACGTGTCCATCCAGGGGCCCCAGAGCCGCTTCTCGGGCTGGTAGTTGCGGTGCCCGCCTTCCGACGGGGGCGGGGAGCCGG
The DNA here is from genome assembly GCF_920656135.1 of Frankia sp. Cppng1_Ct_nod. NCBI lineage: Bacteria > Bacillati > Actinomycetota > Actinomycetes > Frankiales > Frankiaceae > Frankia > Frankia sp. Cppng1_Ct_nod. Next base: position 22,737 of record NZ_CAKKTK010000035.1, read on the forward strand.
TGAACGGGGTGATCCACGAGCTGTCGAAGTCGACCAGGCGCAGCCGGCCGGCCGTGTCGACGAGCACGTTGCCGTGCTGCAGGTCGCCGTGAGCGAACCGGGCGGCCTGGATCCGGCGCAGCAGGTCGCGCCATGAGCCGGCGAGCGTCTCCAGCGCCGCGCGGTCGTCGGTCTCGACGAGATCCTCGACATGCCGGTCGAGCGTGCGCCCGTCCACCCACTCCATCTGAACCATCGGCCAGCGTCGCCCGTTGACAAGGATCGCGTCGTCCACCCACCGGCAGTTGGCGACGTCGCCGGTGAGGTCGCGCTCGGTGAACCAGGCGTTGAGCGCGGTGTAACGCTGCTGCGTGGAGGCGTCCTCGCGGGTGAAGAAGCGCAGCGCCTGCGCGGTGCCGCCGACCGTGGCCCTGAACACGACCGCCGTGGTGCCCGACGCTGGGACGGGGATTTTCAGCATCGGGTGCACGTCGAACCGGGCCTCGGCCAGCTCGGGCCGGTCGAAGACGAGATCGGGCCGCTGCACGGCCCTGATGTAGTCCTCGGCGGACGGGTAGCCGGTCACAGGCACACCACCAGTGCCCCGGGCTCGACCGTGACAAGCCGGACACGCAGCAGCGTGACGTCGTCGTTGTGCAGCCGCCCGGCCGCCCGCTGGTCGGCAACGATCGCCGCGAACGCCGCGTCGTGGTCCAGGGCGACGAGTGCCGCCCACAGCGACGTCTCGTCGCGTTCGGTTTCCAGCAGCAGCCACTGGGCCAGCGCGTCGGTGGCGACGAAGAGCACGTCGCCCGCCCGGACCTCGCCGCTGGACAGCTTCAGATCCCGCAGCATCGGGCCGAGCGCCTCCGGGCGGGTGCCTATCCCGTCAGGGGAGAGACCGAAGCCATCCACGCCGATCGGCGGGAAGTGCGTGAGCAGCCGGCCGGCCCGGATGTGAAACAGCACCGTGTCGCCGAGCGCGGCGGCCTCCCAGCGGGCACCGGGCCCGTCGAGGCCGGTGAGGCGGCACCCCAGGAACGTCGCGAACGACCCCTCCGTGTAGAACTTGTGTTCTTCGATGACCGTCGCGAACCGCGCGGGCGCCTCGGCGACCCACAGCCGCTGGACCTGCTCGAACCAGGTGCGCAGCCCTTCGAGGGTGAGGTCGGGCCCAGTGTCGGCAACGAACGAGCTGACCAGGTGTTCCACCCAGCGGATCGCGTCGTAGGCCTCGGTGGCACCGTCCACGACCACGCAGCGGGGCGCGACACCGGCGGCCGGGTCGCCGTCGTGGTAGGCGGCGGCGTCCTCCCATTCCGCTGCCGTGCCGCCGAGCTTCTCCAGCGAGAAACAGGCGGAGCGGGCGAGGATCATCGGCAGATCCTCACCGGTCCCGGACGTCGGCGACCCGGGTGCCGATCTCCAGGAACCACACGAGCGTCGTCAGGCCGGCGTTGAACACGAACCCGCGGGCGCCATCGACGATCTCCACCCGTGCGCCGCGCGCGTTCGCGACCATCGACTTGGGCAGCACACTGGAGATCGCGAATAGCTCGGGGCCCGGTTCGGGCAGCCCAGTCGCCGTGACCGGGAACAGGACCTCGGGTGCGACCGTCGGCGACAGGAAGATGTTGAACAGCAGCGCCCGGCCGTCACTGGTCTCGATCGAGGTGAGCCGGGCGGCCCACTCGGCGAGATCGGCGCCGTCGTACGGGCTGTCGGTGACCATCCCGTCGGTGATGTTGATGACGATCGGGGGGAACGAGTCGGGGTGGGTCGCTGCCCACTCGAAAATGTGCTCGCCGGCCGTCGCGATGGCCTTGCACATCGGGGTGCGGTAGCCGAACACCGGCTCGACCCAGACCGGGAGCCGGGAGCCGGCGACGGCGTCAACCGACTGCTCGGCCTCGACCCGCAGCGGATTATCGAACACCTGCGGGATCGGCACGATCGGCTGCCCGGCCAGCGCCGGCTCGACGCCCTCGCCACCCGCCACCGGGCAGGCGCCATACCCGAAGACCCCGACGTCGAAGTAGTGCCGGGCCCGGCCACCGACCTCCTTCGCCGACTTCACGCACAGGTCTAGCAGGATCTTGTTCACGGCGCGGGCGGCGCCCTCGGCCAGCGTGCCCCTGCTGGACTGCCACGGCTGCTTCATCGAGTCGGACCGGTCCAGCAGAAACACGATGCAGCCAGGGTTGGTACGGGAGAAGGTCTGCTCATACATGCGTCCATCCGTCCTGGTAAGCGCGATCCTGAGGTCAAGGGGAACTCTGTCGGCGACTCGCGACGACGGTGACCGGCCACGCGGCCCCGGGCCGCCATGTCCACTCGTGGTCGTCGACGCGGCAGCGGAACGCGTACCCGGTACCGGTGTGCCGGACGTCGATGCGGAACGCGCCGCAGCGCGGGCACTGCACGACGCGGGCGGCCTCGCGCAGCTTCGCGAGATCGCGGGGAGCCGGGCGGACCGGCTCGACCGCGCGGACACCCGCCGCCGGGGCATCCCTGTTCCACCACTGGCCCGCCCGCGGGGCGCCGCCTGCCGGCTGCCCGACCGGCAGCACGAGCTGCGTGGCCTCCGGCTCCGCGCGGTCGGCGCCCGGTCTGGACCACCGGCCGTCCGGTTCCGGCAGCCGTCCGCGGTCCGGTTCCGGCGGCCGTTTGCGAGCCGACTCCGGCGGACGTCCGGGGGCCGGAGTCGGCCGCACCAGCAGAGTCGCGAGCAGCACGCCACCGGCGACGGACACGAGGACCACGGCGAGCGTCGTCTCGATCGTGCGATCCCGAAACAGCAGGGCCCAGCCGACCAGGGCTGCGGCGAGCGCCGTGACCGCGAGCGGTAGGAGTGGAACCCGCTGCGCTCTCCCCGTCACAATGCCCTCCCCGTCACGACGCCTCCAGGCGGAACCGCACGTCGGCGGCCGGGTTGGTGACCGGCTGGCACTGCTGGCCGGTCGTTTCCGAGTCGGCGAACCGCCAACCGGTCGGCAGGCCCAGGCAGACCTCCGCGTTCAGCGGCAGCTCGGACGGCGTGAACCGCCCGGTCAGGCCGAGAACGCCGCTCTGTAACACACGCTCCGCATAGCGGACCGTGACCGTGCTGTCGTTCGGGATCCGGTCGGGCTTGTTCGTCGTCTCCGCGACCACCTGGACCTGCTCGACGGCCAGCTTGATTGCCGTGCCGGTGGATATCCGCTCCCGCCGGCACGCCGACGCCGGGTGCGACCCGACCAGCCGTAGCGGGGCCGCCGACGTGATCACGCACACCTCGTGCTCGCCGGAAGTGACGACCGCGGACCACCGGCCCTGTGCGTCGGTCCGGCCCTCGGCCAGCACGGTCGCGCTGTCGCGGACCTGCACGGTCAGACCGGCCAGGAGCCGGGCGTCCGCCGCCGACACGGTGACGGTGACCTGCTCCGGGGTGCCGGTGCCCCGCTCCTGCGGCGTCACGACGAGGCTCGACAGCGCGACGGCACCGAACGCGATCACCGCCGCGTACCCGGGTGCCAGCGCCGGGTGTCGCCACGGCGACGCGCGACGTTCTGTCACACGCATGTGAACGGCCAGTTGACACTGCCCGCGCCGACCCGGTTCGGCACGGAGACGACCACCGTGAAACCCCCGCCGCCGGAGTAGCTCCCGCCGATACGGACGACCTCGCTCTCGCCCTTGTCGAGGAACCCGGACGACGGCGTGACCGAGACGCCCGACGCGGACGTGGCCTTCCAGCGGATCGCCCCGGCGTTGGCGGAGATCTTCAGCTTGCTGTCGATACTCGCGCAGTCGACATGGTTAGTGCTGTTCGTACCCCGCTGCGTGACATTCGGGGTTCCTGTCGAGTCCGCCGTCGCGCTCGTCGTGACATCCGGGCGCCCACTCGTGACCGACCCGCCCGTGCCGCCACCGAGACCGAGCGAGCCGGAGCCGGAGCCGGTGGTGATCTGGCCGCGGACGACAACGAGAACAACGATCGCGGCAAGCACGCACGCGAGCACGGTCAGCACAGCCTTCATGGGAAGGAGTCTCGGGCGGGCCGGGACCGGGCACATCGGTGCCGACACCGGCTTCCGGGACCGGTTTTCCCAGTGCTGGCACCGAGGCCGGGGCCGGAGGTCGGGTGCTACCGTCCGTGCGATGGACCGGGTGGCGGTGGGCCGCGTCTTCATCGTCGACGACAGCGCGCCGTTTCGGACAGTCGCCCGCGCGCTCCTGGAAAGCGGCGGCTACCGGGTGGTCGGCGACGCCGCGACCGGGGCCGAGGCGCTGGCTGGCGTGCCCGAAGCGGACCCCGACATCGTGCTGCTGGACGTCGCCCTGCCCGACATGGACGGGTTCAGCGTCTGCCGGGCGCTGCACCGCACGGCCCCCGGCGCCACGGTGGTGTTCTGCTCAGTGCGCGACGCCGAGCACTACGGGGACGCGGTCGAGCGGTCGTCCGCCGCCGGGTTCCTCCCCAAGTCGACGCTGTCGGCGGCCGCGCTGGCGCTGATCGTGGCGCGTCAGGCCGACCGCAGGTAGGCGAGCACCGCGAGGACGCGGCGGTTGTGCTCGGCCTCGTCGGGCAGCGTAAGCCGCTGGAAGACGTTGCGGACGTGCGTCTCGACGGTGCGCGTCGTGAGGTGCAGCTCGTCGGCGATCGCGTTGTTGGACCGGCCCTGCGCCATCAGCGCGAGGACCTGGCGTTCCCGCGGGCTGAGCTCGGCCAGCTCGTCGCGCCGGCTCCTGCCGCCGACGAGCAGCGGGACGACCTCGGGGTCAAACGCGCAGCCGTCGGCGGCCACCCGGCGGACGGCGTCCAGGAAGTCCGGCCCGGTGACCCGGTCCTTGAGGAGGTAGCCGACGCCGCGCGCGGTGTGCCCGACCAGCTCGTCGAGGTGCGCGACCTCCAGATGCTGCGACAGCACCAGCACGCCCGTCCCGGGGTGGCGCTGCCGCAGCAGCACGGCCGCGCGCAGCCCTTCCAGGCGGTGGGTGGGCGGCATCCGGATGTCGACGACCGCGATGTCCGGGCGGTGCCGCTCGACGGCGTCAAGCAGCTCGTCTGCGTTCCCGGCCTGCGCGACGATCGCGTACCCATCACGTTCCAACAGCTCGGCAAGCGCCGTCCGGAAGAGCGACGCGTCGTCGGCGAGCACGACGCGTGTCACCCCCGCGGCCGGGGCTGGTGGAGTGGTTGCGGTGGTCACGGCCCCTCCAGGGGTAGCTCGGCGTGGACGGACGTCCCGGCGCTGGGAAAGCTGCGTACGACCAGCTTGCCGTCGAGCGCGGCGACCCGGTCACGCAGCCCGAGCAGGCCGGTCCCGCCGCTCATGTCGGCGTTGCCGACGCCGTCGTCGGCGACGGTGACGAGCAGCCGGTTCTCGGAGGCCCGGACGTGGACGTTGACCTGGTTGGCACAGGCGTGTTTCGCTGCGTTCGTCACGGCCTCGGCCGCGACAAAGTAGGCCGTCGCGGCCACCCGGTCTGCCAGCGGCGGCAACGCGGGGCCGTCGACGATATGCACGGGGTACGCCGAGCGGGCGGCGAGCGCCCGTAGCGCGGGTAGCAGCCCGGCCTCCGTGAGCACCGCGGGGTGGATGCCGCGGGCGAGCTCGCGCAGTTCCGTCATCGCCGCATCCAGCCCGTCGGCGGCCCGTTGCAGGAGCGCGTGGAGCGCGTGGAGCTCGGGGTCGGGCGGTGCCGGGCCGAGCCGGTCCCGCGCCAGCCGCAGAATCAGCGCGGTGGTGACGAGCTGTTGCTGGGCGCCGTCGTGCAGATCGCGTTCGATCCGGCGGCGCTGCTCGTCGGCTGCCGCGACGATGCGGACCCGGGACGCGCGGACCTCGGCAAGCTGGGCCCGCACCTCCGCGGCGAGCCGTTGATTGTCCAGCTCCAGTGCCGCGGCCGCCGTCACGGCATGCAGGACGTGCCTGTCGGCGCGTAGCGCCGGGTCGTGCAGGAGCACAGCGACCACGCGCAGGCCGCGCCGGACCGAAGTGACCGCGTCGTCCGGACGGGGCGCGACGGGCCGTCCGTCGGCATCCAGGTAGTTGTTGGCGGAGTCGGGGTCGTCCGGGCAGGGGTAGGCGATGCGCAGCGTCGGGTCGCCGAGCACGCGGGCCAGCAGGTCACGTAGCTCGGTTGGCGGTATCCGGGGCAGCTGGAGCAGGAAGTCCGCGACGGCCGTGCGGCCGAGCCGGACGCGCAGCGCGCCGGCCAGGAACGCCACCGGGAGCCCGAGCGCGGCGAGGTGGGCGACCTCGTTGACCAGCAGCGCACTCGAACCGGGCAGCGCCGGGTGGAGCAGCGACGCGACGCTCCCGACGAGCCCGACGCCGTACACCGGCGCGAGCACCCGGCGGGCCGGCGGGGTGGCGACGAACCAGCGCCGGACCAGCAGACCGGCGACGACTACGGCGAACACCATCTGCGCGCCGTCAATCAGCATGTCCTGCGTCCGGGCCAGGTCGGCGACGAGCAGCAGGTTCGGCGTCACGGACCGGTAGAACGGGACGCCCACCGGCACGAGGACGAGCGCAATCACATACACGGCGCCGGTCACCACCCGCTCGGTGCGCGTCCGTAGCCGCCCCTCCGGGAAGGCCAGCAGGAGATGCAGGAGACACGCCGACGCCACGCTCCGGAAGAACATCCCAGCGGTGTGCGGCACCGGGGCGATCGAGACCTGCAGGTCTTCGGCGAACCAGGCGATGCCGACCGTCACCATCCGCAGCCCGAGCGGGCACGGTCGGCGCAGGTGCGTGACGGAGCCGGTCAACAGATAGAGCCCGCCGACAACGCCAGAGAAGAAGGTGCTGGTCGTGTCCGGATCCCGACCGGCATCGGCCAGCCAGAGCACCACCGCGCCGAAGACCGCGCCCGCCATGGCGAGCGCCGGGACGCCATCCCGGCCGCGGGATCCGTCCCCGTGTCTGGTCATGCGCGCAGCAGGCCCGCGCCGGTCAGCCGCCGCGGGGACGGCGTCGGTCACAGGGTCGCCGGATCCTTCTCCCACGGCCACCGCCCCCGCGGCGAACCGCCCCCGCGCATGATCGCGTTGGATCGTGCCCCCACCCCTGGACTCACCCGACCCGGCCGCAGAATCGATCAGGTCGCCGATCAATTATTAGCGAGGCGGTTACCGCCGACAAGGGGGCGGCTCACTCCGAAGAACTCCCAAGAAGCTCTCGCGCCAAAACACCGGGACGAGGGGAACGGGTGTGCTGCCCGGTGTTCTGACAGCCCGAGCCTGCTGGCGGCGTTGTCCTCCCAGACCGGGTCCTGTCCGCCCGAATTGACGGCTCTTCTCCACGGACACATCGAAAAATTCGGCACGAACCCCGCTGGCAGGCTGTTCGTCAGTGAACGGAACGACGATCAGATTCCGACTCTGACGATCACGTGGACGTGGGGGCGCGCACGCCCGGCGACTTTTACGGAGGAGGTTGAGGGCTTGCGTTGCAGGTCACAGTGGTCGGTAGGCGTCTCGGCGGTGCTCGACACGGAGGACGACGACTTCGTGTTTGTCTTCGTTGATCCTGTAGAGGATGCGGTAGGTGCCTCGTCGGGCCGCCCAGATTCCTTCGAGGTCGAAGCGCAGGGGTTTCCCGACTCTACGAGGGGCGGTGACCAGCGCGGTGGTGAGAAACTCGACGGCGGCGGTCGCGACGGCTTCGGGTAGTTGGTCGGTGAGGGCGCGTCGGGCGGGTGGGGTGAGGACGAGCTCGTAGTCGGTGTCGTTCACCTGAGCAGGTCGCGTACGGCCGCGGTGCCGCGCAGGACGTCGCTGTTGGCGTAGGCGTGGTCGGCTTCGCGGATGTCTGCCAGGGCCTGGGGGTCGCGTAGGACGTCGATGGTTTCTTCCAGCTGGGCGAGGTCTTCGGGGCTGATCAGCACGGCGGCGGCGTGGCCGTTGCGGGTCAGCACGATACGTTCGTGCTGGTGTTCAACCCGGTCGACGAACTCAGACAGGTGGTCCCGGACAGTACGGAGGGACTCGATCGTCATGGCCACAATTGTGGCCCCTGTGTCATCTGGTGTCCACTCTCTCGGCAGCCGTGGCCGTGACGCGGGCCTGGTGTCACCTGCGAGGTCCGGTCGCCGTTCGTAGGATCTTCGTGATGTCGTCGACGGAGTCGAGGGCGCCGGTGGCGACGCTCATGATCAGGTCGTAGGCGGCGTCGTTGGTCACGGTGAGCCGGCGGTTGTTGACGCCGTAGAAGGCGAGGGCGGCGGCGAGCGCGAGGCGTTTGTTGCCGTCCACGAGGGCGTGGTTGCGGGCGAGCGAGTGCAGGAGTGCGGCGGCCTTGTCGTCCAGCGTGGGGTAGGCGTCACGGCCGAACACGGTCGTCTGCGGCCGGGCGAGGGCTGACTGAAGGAGTCCGTGGTCGCGGACCGTGGGTTCGGCTCCGAGGGTTCGCTTGGCAACGTGGAGCAGTTCGGCGAGCGTCAGGTAGATCATTCGCCGAGGCGGCGCAGGGCTTCCGCATAGCGAGGGAGCTCCTCGTCGAGGACCTGGTCGAGTAGTTCGGCACGGCTGTGCGTTTCGACATACTCGCGGATGGCCTGGCGGGCGATTTCCTGCATGGACCGCTGTTCCAGCTCGGACCGGCGGCGCAGCGCCTCGGTCTCGTCGTCGGTGAGCCGAAGTGTCATTGCCACGCCAGCATGGTATCACCTCTGATACCGAACCGGGGTAGCTGTGGGGCCGACGGTGAGGACGGGTGGATCCGGTCACGGGTCGCCGATGCTCTGGGTCCTGACCAGCTTGACGACATCAACCGGCTGCGTGCAGCAGGGTGGCTGGGCACGGTCACGGCACATGAGGACAACAAGAAGTACGGCAAGCTCCACTTGCTGATGAGTGCGCTCTTGCAGGATGCGGAGAGGGGGGAACTACGCGAGCCTGCCCACGGACGTACGGGCGGCGCTGTCGGTCTGCTCGGACCTCAACCTGCCGCACTGACCGTCTCGCTTGTCATTGCCCGGCGGACAGGTCGTCCTCTTTGCTCGACCCGAGCCGGTTGATCTGCTTGTTGAGGTTGCGGACCTGGATCGAGTCGGCGCCGAAGGCGTCGGCCAGCAGCGGGCGGACCGCTTCGAGTTCGGTGAGTGCTTCGTCCGGATGTCCGGTGGTCGCGAGCATCTGGGCGATGACGAAGCGGGATTCGAGAATTCTCTCTGTCTCGTCTTCGCCCGCGGCGGTGTCGGCATTCTGCACGTAGAACCGCAGCTGGGGCAGGGCCTTGTCCGGCTTGCCGATCTCGGCGTAGGCGTGGCCCGCGTGGTAGGAGCAGTCGAGGACGTAGGCGTCGCCGGGCGGCAGATACCTGCGGTAGTCGCGTCCGACGACGTCGAAGAGCGAGGCGGCACGCGTGTACTCCCCGGCGTAGAACAGCGCGGCAGCCAGGAAGTGCCGCAGCTGAAGCGCCAGGACCGGGTCGCGGCCGGCGCGTTCGATGCCGTCCTCGAGGAGGTTGATCGCCTCGGACGGCCGGTCGTTGTCCAGCAACGCCCGGACGTTGGCTTTCAACAGGTCGAACTCGGCGTCGGTGAGCGTGGCGCGGTCACCGGTCCGCTCGCGGCGTCTGGGCGGGGCCAGCAACGGCCGGCGGAACGGGCGTGTCGGGTCGCGGCTCTCGTCGCTTCTCGGGGATCCGCTGTGGCTCCCCGAGGACCTGTTGTCGTTCCCCGGGGAACCGTCCGGCGCCGAGGTCAGCGGCGCGAGCGCCTCGTACACCGCCTCCGCGGTCGGCCGCGCCCGGGGATCCTTCGCCAGCATCGCGGTCACCAGGGCGTCGACGCCTGCCGGGATGCCGGCCCGCCGTGCCCGCACCGAGGGTGCGGGCGACTGCAAGTGGTGGGCGCGCAGCGGCACGTCGGTCGTCCCGTGGAAGGGCACGTCACCGGTGAGCAGCTCGCACAGCAGGCAGCCGAGTGAGTAGATGTCGGACGCGGACGTCACCGCTTGGCCGAGGCACTGCTCCGGTGACATGTAGGCCGGCGTGCCGACGGTCCGGTCGATCTGTGTCAGCCGGGGCAGCGCTCCCGCGCCGCGCAGGATCGCGATGCCGAAGTCGAGCACCTTCACCAGGCCACCGTCGACGAGCATCACGTTGGCCGGCTTGATGTCGCGGTGGACGATGTCGACCCGGTGGACGTCGGTGAGCACCGCCGCGATCTGCGCCGCGATCGCCGCCGCCCAGGCCAGGCTCGGTGGCGAGGTGGCGTAGTCCGTGTGGTCGAGCGTCGCCTCCAGCGTCGAGCCGCGCAGCAGCTGCATGACAAGCCATAACCGGGTGCTGCCGTCGGGGGAGGTCTCGACGCCGGTGTCGTAGACGGCCGGCGTGCCGGGATGCTCCAGCTGGGCGGTGGTGCGGATCTCGCGCAGGAACCGCCTGCGGTCGCGTTCCAGCGCGTCGAGGATTTCGGCTGCCTCCGGGCTGTCCGGCGTGGCCGGGACCGACCCCGGAGACGGCGGCCGGAGCAGCTTGATCGCCACTTTCCGGTCCAGGCGCTCGTCGTAGCCGTGGAAGACCTCGCTCATGCCGCCGCGGCCGAGCGACCCGTCCACCCGGTAGCGCCCGGCGAGCAGCCGTTTTCCGGCCGGCTGCCCCGTCGCGTCCGCCACACTTCCCCCCATCAGGGATCAGGTCTGTCGCCCACAATGTCAGGGTGGGAGGCGACCGGAGTGGTTATTCCCTGATTGCGCGTTCGATTGTGTGTCCGCCGGTTTCGCGGAGCATCTCGGCGCGCAACCGTGCCAGTGCCTCGTCCCGCGCCGGTTCCGTGATGATCCGGTAGGCGCGTTTACGTGCCGCCTCCTTGATCGCTTTCTGGAATTCGTTGTTGTCGAAGTACAGCTTCATGAAGTCGGTGTTGCGTTCGGCATTCTCGGCGACGATGTCGTCGAGCCGGTCGTCGGCGACCTGCCCGAACCGGGCCTCGTCGTTCATGAGCGCGATCTGCTGCATCGAGGTGTCCTCGACCAGGCTGACGACCTGCTGGTAGACGAGGATCTCGTCGGAGGTGCCCAGGTCCAGCCCGAAGCGCTCGTTGAGTTCTTCGATGACCTCCGCCAGCGGCTTCACCTCCGGTTCCCGGTAGCCGCCGCCGTCGGCGGCATGGCCGCGTACGTCGCGGTCACCGCCGGCGGACAGCGACACATTGTGCTGTCCGGTGAACTCCAGCCGGAAGTGACTGAGGTCCGCATCCCCGATGTCGACCGAGGTCGAGGGTCTGCCGGGCAGCCGCAGCAGCAGCACCCGGCCGTACTGGTAGAGGCGTTCCAGGTCCCGGTCACCCCAGTCGACGATCTGCGCGATGAGACTGTAGGCGCGTACATAGCCTTGCAGCGCGCCCCGGAAACCTTCCCGTTCATCGTCGGTGTCGAGGGCGTCGAAGCGGTCGAGCGCCGGCTTCAGGTATTCGTGCAGCTCGGCGTGCAGCTTGCGTTCGGCCGCGTCCGGCATCCGCCCCGGCCCGGCCGCGGCCAGGACCCGGATGAACGCCTCCATCTCGGAGGCGACCAGCAGCTCGTAGTCCATCACCTCGCGCTGGCGGGTGTAGAGCAGGTTGGGGTCGCTCGGCTCGGTGATTGTCGTTTCGAACCAGTCCTCGAACGCGGTCTGGATGTCCGCGGCCTGGTTGACGAAGTCGAGAATGTGGACGTCGTCCTGCGACTTCAGCGGATGGATCCGGTTGAGCCGTGAGAGGGTCTGCACCGCCGCGACACCGGTCAGCGGCTTGTCGACGTACATCGCGCACAGCAACGGCTGGTCGAATCCTGTCTGGTACTTCTCCGCGGCGACCAGCAGCCGGTACTCGTCCTGGTTACGCGCCACCGCCTGCGGATCGTCGGCCCTGGTGTAGGCGAAGCGCTCCGGTAGCTGCTTCTCCGGGAAGCCGTTGAGCTGGGCTTCGGTGAACTCCAGGCCGGCGTCGTCGGTCAGCTTCCCAGAGAACGCGACCAGTGCGCCGCAGTCGGTGAACCCGCCCAGCGCGACGTGGTTGCGGATCGCCTGGTACAGGTCGAGCGCGTGCTGACGGCTGCTCGTGACGACCATCGCCCTGGCCCGGCCGCCGAGGCGCCCGGCGATGCTTTCCCGGAAATCGTCGACGATCAGTTTTGCCTTCTGCTCCAGCGACTTCGGGTGCTGCTCGGCGTAGCGGACCAGTTTCGCCTTCGCCTTGGCCGCGTCGACCTCCGGATTGGAGATAGGCGATTCGGCCTGCTCGACGGCGGCATTGCGCAGCCGCCACCTGGTGTCGTAGGTGAGGTAGTTGGCCAGCACGTCGAGGATGTAGCCTTCGTCGACGGCTTGGCGCATCGAGTAGATGTGGAACGGCACGTACATGCCCGGCTCGCCGGTGCGTTTGTTCACCCGGTCCGGGTCGAAGGTGCCGAACAGCTTCAGGGTCGGCGACTTGGGCGTGGCGGTGAACGCGAAGTACGACAGGTTCGGCTGCCTGCCGCGTACCCGCGTCAGGTATTCCGCCTCGTCCTCACCTTCTTCGCGCCGGGCGTTGACCCCGAGAGCCTCCTTGATCTTGTTTGCGGACTCGCCGCCCTGCGAGGAGTGCGCCTCGTCGATGACGACCGCGTACCGCCTGCCGGCCAGCCCCAGGTCGGCGACCTTCTTCAGGACGAACGGATACATCTGCAGCGTACTGATGACAATCTTCGACGTGGCGTCGTCGAGCGCCGCCGCGAGCTGGGACGAATCCTCGTCGATTTTTCTGACAACACCGGGCGTGTGGTCGAACTGGAAGACGGTCTGCTGCAACTGCCGGTCGAGCACGAGCCGGTCCGTGATCACGATGGTCTTGTGGAAGACCGGCTGGTTGTCACCATCGAACAGGTTCGACAGGCGGTGCGCCAGCCAGGCGATCGTGTTCGACTTGCCCGAACCGGCCGAATGCTGGATCAGATAGTTGTGCCCGGCGCCGTTCGCCCGCGCGTGCGCGACCATCTTCGCCACCGCGTCCCACTGGTGGTAACGCGGGAAGATCCGTGGCAGGGTGTGCGGGTTCCCTTTCGCGCCCTTTTTCTCCGGCGCCTTGACGTGGACGAACCGGTGCAGGATCTCCAGCCAGTTGTCCCGCTGCCAGATCTGTTCCCAGAGGTAGGCGACGCTGTAGGAGCCGGGCACGGCCGGGGGGTTCCCGGCTCCGCCTGACACGCCGGGGCCGTTCGAGCCCACGTTGAACGGCAGGAACTCCGTGTCACGGCCGCGCAGCCGCGTGGCGATGAAGGCACGGTCAGGGTCGACCGCGAAATGGACGAGCGCCCGCTTGGCGAAGAACACCTCGTTCGGGTCGCGGCGCCGGTACTGCGCGATGGCATGGTCGGCGTTCTGCCCGGTGTTCGGATTCTTCAACTCGACGGTGGCGACAGGCAGCCCGTTGACGAAGAACGCCAGGTCCAGCGACAGGAGCGGATCACGGACGCTGTAGTGCAGCTGCCGCGCGACCGTCAGCACGTTCGCGTCGTATTCGGCGAGCGCGTCGGCGGCCAGCGTGTGGCCGGGGCGGAAGTAGGCCAGCTCGATCCGCACGCCCCGGTCACGCACGCCCTGGCGCAGCACGTCCAGCACACCGCGCGCGTCGATCTCGGCGGCGACCCGCTGCGCGAACTGACGCTGCGCGGTCTGCTGGTCGCCGCCGTAGAGGTCGATGAGCCTGTCCCAGCTTTTCCGCTGCGTTGCGCCGACGAACCGGTACATCTCACCGGTGTCGATGCCCAGCCCGACGTCGAATGTGCCGTGCGCGCGAGACCAGCCGCGCGCGAGGAGTTCCTCCTCGACCCGGGACTCGAAGGCGTACTCGGTGTGGGCTCCGGGAGTCATATGGCAACGCCTCCAGCCGCGGACAGCCCCCGCGCGGTCGTAACATCGAGCTGCCCGGTAACCGCCGCCGTGATCAAGGCTTGTCGGCGCTCAGCGAGGAGGGCCAGTTGACGGTCAATAGCGTCGACCGCAGAGTCCACCGCCGCATTACTTGACCGAATTTCGGCGACAATTTTCTCCTGCTCTTCTCTGCCAGGCAGCGGAATCCGCAGTCCTTGCAGATCCGGCATGTAAATAGTCTTATGGGTCGAGCCCATCGCGAGCCTGTCCAAGAGATCGGCACGCATCACCCGGAGGCACCAGAGCAAGAAGAAAGGGTCGAGCTTAGGTCCACACGTCCAAGTGGCGAGATCCTGGCTCGTAGCCATGTCTCGGCCCATGACTGCCGAGTATCCAGCCGACGCCGCCGTACGGCAGAGGACCACAGTACCTTTAGGGTGAACCTCGGCCGAACTGTTCAGGAGTCCGGTCTCGCTGATCATTTCCCGGGTCTCGGTGAGAACTTCAAGGCGGTCGGAGCGCACTTGACTCACCTCGCCGGTTGTGATCCAAGGAATCGTGCAGCCGACCCACCATTCCGGCTTGCTCCTGCTCGGCGTGTGACCGCTACCCAAGCGAGCAACGTGACCAAGCTTGACTCCTTGCCACATCACGGGGAGGCTATCGACCCACGCCAGGGTTGACGGGACGCGCTCTCGGACCCACGATCCCGTCACCGCACCAAAGGCTCCGGCCGCCCGTCGCTCAATAAGCACCCTCCTTGCGTCCTCCCTAATAGCCGTAGTTCGGTCAATGCGGGCCGTCTCGGCGTCGAGGAAGTCGGCGATGCGGCGCTGTTCATCGAGGGGTGGGAGCATGACTGCGATGTTCGCATAGCGCTCAGCGTTGAAGTTCTGAATGGTCGATGTGACGGCATCGGCCTCAATCGCCCCCTGAAACCCGCGCGATACAGCGACATAGGCCATGAATCGCGGTTCAGTGGTTGGTCGGGGACGGAACCGCACGAGATACCCCGCGTAGGTGCTGGGTTCTTCGAGTTCACACAGAAGCATTGAGCGCCCTATGGTGCCGCTGCGTGACAGTAGAAGGTCTCCCGCTCTGATTTCGTGGCGCGAGTCCAAAGGGGCATCGACATAAACAGCACCTTCACGTGAACGCAGGCGTCCGATCTCATCGATATCTGACGTACGGATGAGACGACACCCAGTCGACACATAGTCCTGCGCGGAGATGTTGAGGCCATACTGTCCCGCATCAACGCAGAGATGCTTGAGCCGCGTCTTGGTCCAGGTCACCCGGTCACCTCGCCGAGGAGTTTCTGGATCTGGGCTTCGAGGTCGCGCAGTTCGGCGTCGATCTCGGCCAGGGGGCGGGGCGGGGTGTACACGTAGAAGTGGCGGGTGAAGGGGATCTCGTAGCCGACCTTCGTCTTGTCGTGGTCGATCCAGGCGTCCGGAACATGCGGGATGACCTCGCGGGCGAAGTAGGCGGCGATGTCCTCGTCCAGCGGGACGTTCTCGTAGTCGCGCAGGTCAGGGTCTGGCAGCGGAGTGCCGTCCTTCGCCTGCTGTACCTCGCCGTCGGGGTCGGCCACCGAGACCGCCGCCCACAACCCCTTCTCCAAGGCCGCCGTGCTCGGCATGGCGGCGCCGGCGGCCACCACGGCCGCACGCAGCGCGCTGGCTGCCTCCTGCTTCGTCCACCACACCGAGCCGAGCGACCCGCGCAGCGCCGCGACCAGCGCCTCGCGGCCGTCCCATCTGGCCAGCGCCTTCGCGTTCCCCAGCGCGGCGAGGGTGTCCTCGGTGATCTCGAAGCGCAGTTTGAGCGGGCGTTCGACGGTGATGCGGTGGTAGCCGAAGTCGCGGGTCCGAAAGATCTTCACCTTGCCGTGGTCGGGGTGCCCGGTGTCCGCCGCGACCGTGAGGGCGTCGACATACAGCTCGGTGATGTGCCCGATCTGCGCGTCGCTGATCTGCTTGCGCTTGTCACCGAGGGACTTGCGTATTTTCTCCCACTGGTCGCGGGCGTCGAGCAGGATCACCTTGTTGCGCAGTGGCGCGGCCTTCCGGTTGGACAGGATCCAGAAGTACGTGGAGATGCCGGTGTTGTAGAAGAGCTGGTCGGGCAGGGCGACGATGCCCTCCAGCAGGTCGTTGTCGAGGATCCACCGGCGGATCCTCGACTCGCCGGATTCCGCCGCGCCGGTGAACAGCGGGGAGCCGTTGAAGACGATCGCGAGGCGCGCGCCCTTGCCCTCGACCGGCTCCATCTTCGAGATCATGTGCTGGAGGAACAGGAACGAACCGTCGTTGATGCGCGGCAGGCCGGCGCCGAACCGGCCGCCGAAGCCGAGCTCCGCCTCGGCCTCGACGTCGTCCTTGACCTTCTTCCACTCCACCCCGAAAGGCGGGTTGGCCAGCATGTAGTCGAACTTCTTGCCCTGATGGCCGTCGTCACTGAAGGAGTTGCCGAAGTGGATGCGGCCCCGCTGGCTGCGCATGAGCATGTCCGCCTGGCAGACCGCCCACGACTCCGCGTTGACCTCCTGGCCGAACAGGTACACCTCGGCCTTCGGGTTGATCGACCGGATGTGTTCCTCGGCCGCGGTCAGCATCCCACCGGTACCGCAGGCCGGGTCGAGGATGTTGATGACCTGGCCGACACCCGCGACGGTGTCGGCGTCCGGGGCGATCAGCAGGTTGACCATCAGTTTGATGACTTCACGCGGGGTGAAGTGCTCACCGGCGGTCTCGTTGGAGTCTTCGGCGAACTTGCGGATCAGGTGCTCGAAGACGTAGCCCATGTCGTGGTTGGTGAGCTTGTCGAGGTCACGCATCTCGGCGAACCGGCCGACGACCCGGTAGAGGAGCTTCGCGCCCGCCAGCCTGGTGATCTCGTTGTCCAGGTCGAAGCGGGCCAGGATCTGCCGGATGTTCGGGGAGAAGCCGTTGATGTAGTCGCGCAGGTTCTTCGCCACGTTCGCCGCGTCGGCGCCGATCGTCGTGAAGTCCTGCGCGGAGGTGTTGTAGAACGGCAGCTTCGCCGTGATCTCCAGCAGGCGCTGCCTGTTCTGGACGTCCAGCGCCGCGTCCCGCCTGCGGACGGCGTCGCGGGTCGGGGCCATCACCGCGTCCAGGCGCCGCAGCAGCGTGAACGGCAGGATGACCTGGCCGTACTCGTGGCGCTTGTAGTCGCCGCGCAGCAGGTCGGCGACTGACCAGATGTCGCTCGCCATCCTGGAGTGCGTGGGTCCTGAGCTCACAGGTCTCTCGTCTCACCTTCAGTTGCGTCGGAGTCGTCGGTGTTCCTCACCGGGGGTACGTCCGGGGTACACATCCCGGGGACAGGCCCGGGGTCAGCGTGCCGACCGTGAGGCCGTGGACGGTCTGGTCGATCACGTTCGCGCTCACCGTCGCAAGCGCGGACAGCGCGTCCCGCAGCTCCCGCAGATGGCGGAAGGCGTTGCCGTAGCGGCGCTGCTCGGCCAGCGGCATGCGGGGGATGCGACACCGCCGCAGGTCGTCACGGCTGAGCGCGCCGAGCGTATTGGCCACCGGCAGCGCGTCGGCGTCGGCGCGCAGGAATGTCGCGACGAAATGCGCGTCCAGGCGGGTGGCGTCCAACTCGACGACCTGTGCGACACCGGCGTCGTCCGCGTCCGTACCGGTCGCGACGGCCGGTGGTCGGCCGAGGGTCCGCAGCAGCAGATCGCCGGTGCGCGGCGTCGTGTCACGGGAGCGGATCGTCAGCGCCCCGACCCGCTCCAGCTCACCGAGGGTCACGTAGACGTGGTGGGTCGGTGAGGTGGGGGCGGCGAAGCGGGGCAGGCCCCGGCCGACCTGGGCGTAGAGGGCCTGCAACCGATCGGTGACACGGGCGAGGTCGTCGGCGCTCGCCTCGACGCGGGTGGCGACGTAGCGGGAAGGCAGCAGGTTGGTATCGCCGTCGAGCAACCCGAGGCGCGGAACAGCGCGGGAGATCGTCGGATCGGCGTCGGTGAACAGCCGCTGCCACGCGGCGAACTCGTGCGGGACGTCGGCCGCGTCGCCCAACCCCGACAGGTCGACCATGCGCACGGCCGCATGGTCGGGTACCCCAGGGGGACGTCGCAGAACCCAGAGATACACGTCGGTGTCGGGTAACGAGCCCATTCCCTTCGGCAGCGCGATGACGTCGCGAAGGACTCCGGAGCGTACCAGCGCCGTGCGGATGTGCTGTCCGGACGGCTGGAGGCAGGTCCGCGGCGACACGGCGACGACGGCCACACCGCGCGGGCGCAGATGCGCATAGCAGTGCTGCACCCAGGCCAGCTCGCCGTCGCGTGGTGCCGGAATGCCGAACGCCCAGCGCGGATCGGTCGTCAGCTCGGCCGACGGCCACTGCGGCAGGTCGAAGGGTGGTTCGCAGACGACGGCCGCGGCCGCACCCAGGTACGCGCCGAGCCGGTTGTCCAGCAGGGAGTCGCCGGTGTGGATCTCATACGGCACGCCGTGGGCGTTACCGCGCAGGTTCAACGCCGCGACCGCGGCGGCCGACTCTTTGATCTCCTGCCCGGCGAGCCTGAGATGGTCGCCGAACCGGTCGGCAACGGCCATCAGCAGCGTCGCGTGGAAGCAGGCCGGATCGAGCACCGCGGGCGCGTCGGCGGCGGCATCGGCATCCGCGTCATCGGCATCCGCGTCAGCGGTGGCATCCACGGGTCGTGTGGTAACCGTCGAACGCGGTAGCAGGGACACCATCACCCTGGCCAGCAGTTGCCCCGAGGTCAGGTCGGTGACGGCGAGATCGGGCGTCTCCTGCCGGACGCGCCGCACCGCCTCGTCATACCGACCGTCCGACGACCGTGTCGGGCCGCTGATGCGCTGGGTACCGGTCTCGGTGCGGCCGGCTGTCGCCAACTGGTCGGCCTTGCCCGTCGCCGCCAGCCATGCCTCGACTCTGGCCCGGGAGAACGTCGGGCTGGTCGGGCTGCCGCCCACCGGCTTGGGGAAGTCCGGATAACGGCGGCGCCAGTTCGACACGGCAGCACGGCCGACGCCAGCCAGCCGCGCGATCGCGGCAGCCGTCAGCTCGTCCTGCTGGTCAAGGTGCACGGCGGCGACCTTACCGGGCCATCCTTCCGGAACACAAGCCCCTGTGAACACCGTTGCCACTGTTCACAAGAGCTGTGCTATGTTTGCCTGAACAACGACTCGGCGTCGTCCGTTCTGCGGGTGTCCGACGTCCTCGTCGCGATCGAAGCGATCAGTACTGCTGGTGGTGGTACCATAACCTTATGGTCTTGAAGAAGACGACCGTCATGGTCGACGAGGAATACCTACAGATCGTCAAGGATGCGGCGGCGCGTGAAGGCCGACCCGAATCCGAGTATTTTCGCGAGGCATTCCGCATTGCCGCACTGCATGCCCGCAGATGGTCCGGCGACTGGGACATCCCGGCGCTCGACTTCGGCGGCCCGGTCACCGAAGACGACGTCCGCGAAGCGGTCGACGAAACGGTCAACCGGAAGAACGGCGCGACCGGCAACATCATATGATCGTTGTTGGTGACACCTCTGGACTGGTGGCTGCCTTCAACGTCGGTAATCCGGAACACCGGGCAGCCCGCTCGGCGCTGCGTGAGGCATCCGTGACCGTGGTCTCCCCACTGGTGTTCGCCGAAGTCGAGCACATCATCACCCGCAACATCGACCGCAAGACCGCTTACGCGGTCAATGACTGGCTGCTACAGCAGGAGCGCACCATGCGCATGCTGGTCCCCGAGGTGGCAGCCGATACCCTCCGTAAGGCTCACACGGTCCAGACCCTGTACGCCGATCTGCGCATAAACCTGGCGGACGCGGTGAACGTGGTGCTGGCGGAGCAGTACGAGACCGACAGTGTTCTCACGCTCGACCGACGGGACTTCCGCGCAATGCGTCCGCTCACCGGCCACAAGGCGTTCCGTCTCCTGCCGGACGACCTGTGACCTTGTGAGGGATAGCTGCCGATGACCCATCAGCCGGACCTGTAAAAGACCCACAGCGTGCCCATCGACCCCCACCGGCGTGACCCGCGAATGGACCCAGGCCATGACCTCACCGACCATCGAACCCTTCGATGTGCGCGTCACCACCGCCGAGATCGACGACCTCCGCAACCGGCTGGCCCGGACCCGGTGGCCCGACCAGATACCCGGCACCAGGTGGGACTACGGCACCGAACGCGACTTCCTGGTCGAGCTGTGCCGGTACTGGAAGGACGACTACGACTGGTCGGGCTTCCAGACCCGGGCCAACGCCTTTCCTCAGTTCACGACCGGGATCGACGGGCAGCGCATCCATTTCATCCACGCCCGCTCTCCCGAGCCGACGGCCCGGCCACTGCTGTTGACCCACGGCTGGCCGGGCTCGGTGGCAGAGTTCTGGCAGGTGCTCGGCCCCCTGTCCGACCCGGCAAACCACGGCGGTGACCCGGCCGACGCCTTCCACGTCGTCGCCCCGTCCCTGCCCGGCTACGGCTTCTCGGGTCCGACGACCGAGCGGGGATGGAGCATCACCCGGGCTGCGGCCGCCTTTCTGGAGCTCATGACCCGCCTGGACTACGAGCGGTTCTTCGCGCAGGGAGGCGACTGGGGCAGCGCGGTCACCACCACGGTCGCCGGCCTGGCCCCCGAGCGGGTACGGGCCATCCACCTCAACCTGCTACCGGCGCCGCCACCGGACCGCAACGACCCGACCGCCGGCCTGGACGAAGCCGACCTGGCCATCCTGGCTCGGGTGAAGCATTTCGCCGACCACGAGACCGGCTACCAGAAGATCCAGGGGACGAAGCCGCAGACGCTCGCTTACGGTCTCGCAGACTCGCCGGCCGGGCTCGCCGGCTGGATCGTGGAGAAGTTCCACGGGTGGAGCGACTGCGACGACAAGATCGAATCCCGTTTCAGTCGCGACCGGCTGCTTGACAACATCTCGATCTACTGGCTGACCGGGACGATCAACTCGTCGACCCGCCTCTACTACGAGTCGACCGGTCCCGGCCGGCGCCACACACCCCCGCCGATCACGGTCCCGCTCGGCCATGCCGCGTTCCCGGCCGAAATCATCCGGGCTCCTCGTAGCTGGTGCGAGGCGGCCTTCCCTACCCTGTGTCACTGGACGGATATGGCCCGGGGCGGCCACTTCGCGGCGATGGAGGAGCCCGAGCTGCTCGTCGACGACATCCGCGCGTTCTTCCGCACCCAGCGGCTGTAGCTGGCGATCGCTACCGAAGGACTTCCCACCCTGGGAGACGGTCTATGGCTTGCTCACCCGCTGGCATGACCACGGCGTCACCGCCAAAATCCACGATGCGTTGCGAGACAAGCTGCGAGCCTTGGAGGGCCGGGAACCCGAGCCGACCGCCGCCGTGCACACGGCGTGCCCCGCGCACGTCGATCCATATCGTTGAAGTCCATGCGGGCACACAGGGCCGCAACGCGAGTAAGGCAGCTGCCGCCGGGCGTTGCGAGGACTCCCGACGGTGGTGGCTTCCCGCCTTCGCTCAGACAGAGGACGCACATCTATGACCTCAGCTCAGCTTGCCGCAGCCGAATCTGCACCCACGGTAGCGACATGGGACAACTCGCCCGCTGTCGCGCCACGCGGGACGATGATCCTCATCGCCGGCCGTGGCGAGCACCCAGGGGTCTACGAGCATTTCGGCACCCGGATCGCCTTCGACGGCTATCGGGTCCGGGTCGTCGGTGATCCGACCGTCGACGAAGATGAGGTGACGTCGCAGGTACGGCAGCTGCTGGCCGACCCGGACCTGCCCGCGCCGCGGGTGCTGGCGGGCTCGGACGTCGACCTGCGCCGCGTCACCGTGCCTGTGCTGGGTCTGCACGGAACGGCCGACATTCTAAGCCCCCTGCGGGCTGTGCGCGAGCGCTACGCGGTCGCTCGCCGTCGGCGAGTTCGTGACCATCGAGGGCGGCAAACACGACGCCCTCAACGACGCCACCCATCGCATGGCCGCGGCCGCGGTTGTGCTGTTCCTCGAACGGCTGCGAACCGGCGCAGACCTCCCCGAGATCGCCCGCTGGACGAACTGGTCGTAACCGTCTGGTCCCAACCGCGCCGATCAGCCACCACCCAGTCCCCGGAGAACCGTCATGGCCGTCGAGTTCATCGCAGGCCCGCATCGCCGGCAGGCAGGACACGCCGCGTATCTGGGTCACTCGGAACGGTCCCCGGAGGTTTCCGTGCGAAAGGAAGGTAGTGCCATCAGCACGAGATACATCATCATCGGGGCGGGTGCCGTGGGCGCGGCTGTCGCCGCGCAGCTGCACGGGGCCGGGCACCCCGTCGTCGTCGTGGCGAGGGGCGCGAACCTCGAGGCGTTGCGGTCCCGGGGCCTGCGCTACATCCGACCGGACTCCGATCGGTGGCTCGCGCTCGATTTCGCCGGTGGGCCGGACGAGGTTGACCTGCGCGTGGACGACGTGCTGGTCCTCGCCACCAAGTCGCAGGACTCCGAAACACTGCTCCAGCGGTGGGCGTGGCGGCCGGTGGACGTGGGCGGCGCCGTGCGCACGGCCGCGGAGGTGCTGCCGATCCTGTTGCTGCAGAACGGGCTGGAGAACGCCCGGGTGGCGCTGCGCAGGTTCGCCACGGTGGTCGACGCGGTCGTGGTCATCCCGTCCTCGTACCACAGGCCCGGGGAGGTCGTGTCCCCGGGCGCGCCGATCGCCGGGGCCTTCTTCCTCGGCCGCGCACCGCGCGGTAGCGACCCGACCGTGGAACGCATCGCAGCGGACCTGCGCCGGGGCTCGTTCGCGGTCCAGGTGGTCGGGGACAGCGACCGTTGGAAGGCGGGAAAGCTGCTCGCCAACCTGGCCTACAACCTCGAT
>NZ_CAKKTK010000036.1:0-43655 GCF_920656135.1 Frankia sp. Cppng1_Ct_nod
GGCAGTGGTACTGATGTTGGTTACGCAACGTGTCCAGTATCGGTGAATCCATCCTTGGCTTGGATGACCACCTGTATGTCGGCAGGTGCGGCCGAGGCGTACCTTACGAGAAGCGTAGAACCTTGACGTCATAGAACTTGTAGGTCATTCTCGTAGACATGACATGGACCGTGATCCTCGTCGACGAAGTCGATGACTGGTTCATGGACATGGTGCGCATTGACCCGCGGACCGCTGAGCTCGTTGCGGCTGCGGTCGACCAGCTGGCATCCGATGGCCCGGCGCTGGGCCGCCCGTTGGTCGACAGCATCCAGGACTCGAAGATCCATAATATGAAGGAGCTTCGGCCGGGGTCGGCTGCAGGCACCGAGGTGCGGATCTTGTTTGTGTTCGACCCGCAGCGGCAGGCGGTGCTCCTCGTCGCCGGTGACAAGTCCGGTCAGTGGCGGCAGTGGTACGAGGTGAACATCCCGCTGGCCGAACGGCGCTACCAGCGGTGGTTGGACGGCGAGTACAAGATGGAGAGGAGCTGACGGCCATGGCACGGACCTGGGAAGACGTACGGACTGAGACTCTAGCCACCGGCATGCTCGATCAGGGGCGTATCGACGCGCTCGGAGTGAGGCTGCGGGCCGAGGCCCGGGCGTATCGGCTGGCCGACATCCGGCGGGCCTACGGGCTCGACCAGAGCGAGGTGGCCGAGCGGATCGGTGTGTCACAGTCACGGATATCGCGTATTGAGCGGGGCGACTTGGACCGCGCTGAGATTGCCACTGTGCGCAGCTATATCGAAGCGCTCGGAGGGCAGATCGAGATCGTGGCAAAGTTCGGCGACGAACGCATCACGGTTGGTTAATTCGGTTGTCGGACGTGTGCGCCGACCACTGTGCGGTCACGCTTGGACGGTCAGACGCCTTACCAAGATCCTCAATCCTGTGGCAGGCGTCGGCTTGCAGTACTCATCGCAGTACTCATAGGAGTACTGGAGATCAGAAAAGCCCAGAGCCCCGCGCCGTGTGATCGGCTGCGGGGCTCTGACCTGCCTCAACCAGCGCGCGCTCGGAGGGACTCGAACCCCCAACCTCTTGATCCGTAGTTTGCTCGGGATCTTCCGTGGACGTCCGCTGGGGTTCACCGGGTCCGGTGACCTTGGGTCCGCCGTCCGTCGGTGTCCGCGGATGTCCAGGCTCGTCGGTCGGCTTGGCTGTCACTCTGGCTGTCAGGTCGGGCAGATCTGGCGGCATCCGTCCGTTCCGGTTGGCGCGGTGGTCTCATGCGCGGGCGCTGGTCTGTGATCAAAATAGGGGTTGTGGTGATCGTTTGCCACAACCTCCGACACGCCGACGAACCGGGGATGTCGTGGCAGAAGATCGATATCTTGTTAGTCTGCGGAAACGCTCGAATTGTAGATCGTTTAATCGGATGGAATGATGATCGAGCTGGGAGGTTGCGGGATGATCTATCATCGTCGCAGCTCAGGGCGTGTATAGTTTGGACACGAGTAGTTATGATCACCAAATCTGAGTCAGATTGAAACATAGAATCACCTCCTTTCCTTTTCCTAGTCGTGTGGTCGCGATCACCAAAACTGAAACAGATTGAAACTCGAAGAACTGAGCGGCGAACCAGATGAAGCCGATGGCAGTTGCGATCACTAAAACTGAGTCAGATTGAGAGCCTGCACGGGTTGCAGGGTGACCACAAAAAGTCTCGCCCCACGGAGGGTGCGGGATGGCTGTCCGGGGAGCCGAAGGCGTCCTGATTCTGTCTTCCGGCTGTGCGCTGGCGTGCCCCCTGCTCGATTTTCGTCTGCCCACCGGCGTGCGCCGCGGGTGTCAGCGACGGCAACGTCAGTCCGTACGGCGTCGAACTCTGGCCGACGCGGCGGATTATCAGACGCTGCCGGTCTGGGCCGTTCTTCCCGGATGTGGAATACCGTGGCGGCGGGCTGCGACGCGCCCGGCGAGCATGGCCGCCCTCGGCCACGCGCAGCCGGTTGCGGGGCGCGGCACGCGCCGCGGGCTTGACGGCGCCGTGCTCCACGTCCGTCAGAGCCTCCAGCGGGTCGACGGCTCCCTGACATTCGTACCGGCGAAGACCGTCCGCTCACACCGGAAGCTACCGATCCCGACCCGACTGGCGGAACTCCTGCGCCAACATCGGGTGGCGCAGGCGGGCGAACGGTTCGAACGCGGAGACTCCTGGACGGAAACGGGCCTCGTGTTCACCACGACGATCGGGACCCCACTGGAACCACGGAACGTCAACCGCCGATTCGATCAGCTTCGGGCAACAGCCGGGCTCCCCTGGCTCCGCCTACACGATCTTCGCCATGCGTTCGCCTCGATGCTGTTCTCCGAGGGGGTGCCCGCGCGCACGGTCATGGAACTACTCGGACACTCGACCATCCAACTGACCATGAACACGTACACCCACGTCATGCCCGAGACCCAACGGGAGGCCGTAGGACGTCTGGAGCACCTGTTCACCGACGACAGGCCAGAAGATGACGAGGACGACAGCACGGAGCAAGCCGGAGACGCCGACCCCACCGACACCGACGAACAGTGATCGACCGCAAATGGGTACAGCGTTGGGTACATTGATCTTCAGATAGGCGTTACCGAAAGTGATAACGGCTGGTCAGGATGGGTGCGCCGCCAGGGACTTGAACCCCGAACCCGCAGATTAAGAGTCTGCTGCTCTGCCAATTGAGCTAGCGGCGCATGTCGCGTTGCAACGGAACCGAATGTATCAGGTCCACAGGGGTTCGACGTCCACGGGTGGCCCTCGCCCAGGCCAACTTGGCCACATCCACCGGGATCAGGATCGACCACAGTAGAGATCGAGGTCGGCAGCTCCCCCAGCGGGGACAGTGGCCAGCATGGATGGAGCCTGAACATACGTTCAGCCCTCCGAGTCGACACCAGCCGCCTGTAGTGACAACCGTCCAGCGGCACTGCCCACCAGGTGCCGCCCGACAGGTTCCGCTCAGAAACCGCGGCGCAGCAACCACAAATGGCCGGTCACCGGATGGCTCCGGGGCGTCAGGACTTCTCGCAGCCGGTCCCGTTGTGATCGCTGTCAAGGGCGAACGGGTCCGGAGGCAGGACCCGGACAGGACCTTGCACGTAGTTGGGCCCGTTGCCCGAACCGCCGGCGCAGTCGTAGTCACCGATCTCGTCATGCAGGCACACATCGGGATAGGCCGGGTCGCAGTTGTTGCGAGCCGGAACGGCGGTGGTCGCCACGGGTCGCGCCGTCGACGCGGCCGGATGTGCCGTTCCGGTGGTAGCCGGCCGGTGCGTCGCGGTCCCGGCCGCGGATGGCGTCACGGCAGCGGTGGACGGATGAACCGGCGTAGGGTCGGTGGTTCTCAATGCCGTCGGTGTCACCTGCGGAGGCGTCGAGCATGTAACCCCCCGTATGATGAGGGGCGACTGTAACACCGGAATACGGGATGCCAGATGACCGGTGCCGGCCACCTGGTGTCCCACCTCGAGGGAGAACCGGGTACCCGCGGGGGCACCCGCGTCAGGCGCTGGCGGTAGAAGCTTCTTCCGGCATGGCATTGCCGAAGCGCCAGCCCGGCACGATACCGCGGTTGAAGAAGCTCCGGAACTCACGGACGGACGGGCCGTCTGGCTTCACCCAGAGAGTTTTCTCCGGCATCCTCAGCCATTTCAGGACATCCATGTCGGCGTAGGCGTTCCGTCGGACGGTGAGCCACATCATGCGGGCAAGCGCATGATTGAGCGGCGCGAACAACGGACCGGGGCCTATTTTACGTACCACGACCCGCCAGGTGAAGATCGTGAGATCGTCCCGGATCGGCGTCCCACCGAGAACTATTGTCAGCATCGGTCCGGACCTGTCGACCGTCGCATCCTTCTGAGTTCGGTAAATCGCCGCGGATGGCCCGATCATCTCGATGAAAGCAAACGGCTTGAACCATCGCTGGACCTTGTTCCGGCTGGCCTCATCGGCCGGCCGGAGCTGGTATTCCAGACGGTCCTCCTTGTTCACCAACACGGCATACTCAAGGCGGCCGGTACCCCGGTGGGCATTTGGAAAATGATAGATGTCGGACACGTGCTCCGCGACCGGCAGGAGTTTTCCGTGCGCGATGTAGACCTGGCCCTTGAGGTTCAGGTACCGACTGGAATCGGCGTAGGGGACCTCGGTGAACTCACCGGAGGGCTCCGGACCGTACCAGAACCAGATGTTTCCGGCATGCTCGTGGACGGGTATCGACCGCTGACCCGCCCGCGGGGGGATCTTCGACTGGTCGAGGCCGGGGATGACCGCGCAACCACCGTCCGTCCGGAACTCCCAGGCATGGTAGCCGCACTTGATCCGGTCCTCGACGACGGTGCCGCAGCGGGCGAGGTCAGCGCCCATGTGACAGCACTGACTGTCGATCATGCCAACCCTGCCGTTCTTCCCGCGGAAGAGCGCGAACTGGTGCGACATGAACTCCACCGGCACGACCTGACCGGGAACGAGGTCTTCACTGAACCGGGCGAAATACCAGCCCAATGGGTAGTCGGTCTCCTGCTCCTCGTTCGCGGACTGACCTTCGAGCAGCCGCCTATCATATGACTTGAGTTGTCTCTGCCATTTCGACTTCGACACGGGTCCTCCGGGAGTCACGCTACAGAAGAGCTGATGTGCACAAGATGGCCCGCGAGTTGGAAATTGCTATATGACTGATTTGCTGCCCGCGGTGCGCGGCAACACGTGATCGACGTTAGCATGCGGTTCGCACCAGATCCGGAAGACCCCGCTCCGTGACGGAAACAACAAGCAGTGTGCCGCATCCAGGTAACAAGGTAACGATAACGTTTCAAACGGACCGCATCCGGTCGGATGCGGTCCGTGGCCAGCTATCATACCGGTGAGCCAACCCATTTCTCATACGAAATTCTGTCCTTTTTCATATCACCGAAAAACTATTCGACACACGAACGGGTGTCACCTGAGACGTTCACATTCACCGATGTCACACGGCTCACCGATGTCACACGGCTCACCGATGTCACACGGCTCGGCGGGACCAGGTCGTTCATCGAGCTCAGTCAACGTCCACCCAGTTCAGCGTGCGTTCGACCGCCTTCCGCCAACCCGCGTAGCCGCTCTCGCGCCGGTCCTTCGACCACTCCGGCTCCCACCGGCGGTCCTCCCGCCAGTGCGCGGCAAGTTCGTCGGTGTCCTTCCAGAAACCCACCGCGAGGCCGGCAGCGTATGCCGCTCCGAGCGCCGTCGTCTCCGCGATCATCGGCCGGCTGACCGGGACGCCGAGGATGTCGGCCTGCATCTGCATGCACAGGTCGTTGGCCGTCACCCCGCCGTCGACCCGCAGCACGTCCAGTGACACGCCCGAGTCCTGCCGCATCGCCTCGGCCACGTCACGGCTCTGGTAGCAGATCGCCTCGAGGGTGGCGCGGGCCAGATGCGCACCCGTGTGGAAGCGGGACAGACCCACCACCACGCCCCGCGCGTCCGACCGCCAGTACGGCGCGAACAACCCGGAGAACGCCGGGACGAAGTAGATCCCGCCACTGTCAGGTACCTGCCGGGCCAGCGCCTCGCTCTGCGATGCGCTGTTGATGATACCGAGCTGGTCACGCAGCCATTGCACCGCCGAACCGGTGACCGCGATCGAGCCCTCCAGCGCGTAGGTGGGCGGCTGGTCGCCGAACTGGTAGCCGACCGTCGTGAGCAGGCCGTGCCGGGAGCGCACCGGTTCGATACCGGTGTTGAGCAGCAGGAAGTTCCCGGTGCCGTAGGTGTTCTTCGCCTGCCCGACAGCGAAGCAGACCTGCCCGACCGTCGCGGCCTGCTGGTCCCCGAGGTCACCGGTCAGCGCGACCTCGCCGCCGAGCGGCCCGGCCCCACCGGTCACGCCGTAACGCGCCGGGTCGCAGGACGGCCGGATCGCCGGGAGCATGGCCCGCGGGACATCGAAGAACGACAGCAGTTCGTCGTCCCAGTCGAGGGTCTCAAGATTCATCAGCATGGTGCGGCTGGCGTTGGTCACGTCTGTCACGTGCACCCCGCCGTCCGGGCCTCCGGTGAGGTTCCACAACAACCAGCTGTCGATGTTGCCGAACAGGGCATCGCCTCGCTCGGCCGCCCGGCGGACCCCCTCGACGTTGTCCAGGATCCACTGGATCTTGCCTGCGGAGAAGTAGGTCGCGGGCCGCAACCCGGCCTTGCACCGGATGACCTGGCCACGGCCGTCACGGTCCAGCGCGGACGCGATCCGGTCGGTCCGGGTGTCCTGCCAGACGATCGCGTTGTAGTAGGGCCGGCCGGTCCGCGGATCCCACACGACCGTGGTCTCACGCTGGTTCGTGACGCCGAGAGCAGCCAGGTCCGACGCCCCGAGACGGCAGCTGGCCATAGCCGACTGGATGACCACCGCCGTGCGCTCCCAGATCTCGACGGGATCGTGCTCGACCCATCCGGAGCAGGGCAGGATCTGCTGGTGCTCCAGTTGGTGACGCCCGACCTCCTCACCATCATGATCGAAAATCATGAAACGGGTACTGGTGGTGCCCTGATCGACCGATCCGACGAAGTCGCTCATGCGTACGTGCCTCCTGTCGCCTGTGGCTACCGGCAAGGTTCACCAGGAGCGTGACGCAGCGCACCCTCGACGCACCCTCGATACCAGGAAGCCGTCAGTATTGACATCATCCGGCATCGCAAGCATCGTTGATGCCGTGCATAACATGCCCCGGCTTGTGACCCGAGGTCACATTGATCTGCTGCGGGTTGCCTCGGCAGCCTGTCCGGGCTCTCCTTCCTTCCGTCGATAGCCGACGGCCCCCACGCGGTTCTTCGTCCGCCCACGGGCCGTCGCTCTCGTTCGCCGGGCGAATCAGCCTGCTCGTCGCATGTTTTCGTGCCCGTTCCCCCTAGTGCGCGGAGGAAAACCATCCACGCATCCACACGAATCACCGCGACGGCATCCGCATGACCACAGGAGATGCGCAATGACATCCGCGGCACCGACGACATTCCCGACTAGCCAGCAGTATCCGGGCGCCCGGCGATATGCGGACGCCACCGGCGTGCAGCCCAACCGGGGATCTGTCGTTATTCTGACCGGACGGGCCGAAACCGCGTCCTCGTTCGAACGGCTGCGAACACGGCTGTCCATCGATGGCTACCTGGTCACCATCTCCGGAGGGCCGGGCGACACCGTGTCGACCCTCGCGGAAGCCCGCGTGCCGGGTGCTCCCTTCATCCTGCTCGGCTCCGACGTCGGGGGACTGCGCGCACTGATCCTCGCCGGATCCCCTGCGCTACGGCCGGACGGCGTCGTCCTGCTCGGGCTACCGCTGCTGCAACGGCCCGTCACTTCGGGTGAATCCGGCGTACTGGCAGAAGATGCCGAGATATCGGTCTACCCGGTTCCCCGTGCCCTCCCCGACCTGCCGATCCTTCTTGTCCACGGTATGGACGACCAGGTCTGCCCCTTGCCACTCATTCGGATGATCACCCGTACCGCGCCCCGCGCACAGCTGACCGTCGTACCGGGTCGCCATGACGTCATCGCCGGACCGGGTTACCGGGCGGTGGCGGCCAGCACCCTGCTCTTCCTCGAATCCCTGCAGAACCGTGAATCCCCGCGGAACGACGAATCCCTCGGCCGCAGCCAGTTCCTTCACGAAAATCCCGGCAAGCGATATATGTGAGCGTCACCACGAACCACCCGGTCGCCGAGGAACCGGCAACCGGCCTCCCGGTAACCATTTCTGCGGCATCTGCCGGGAAAACCCGGAAATCGTGAAAAGAATCACGCAGAAGTACGGACCAGCAGGTCGGAAGGTCGCGGTCCGATGTCGATCCCGACACCCGGGATGATTCGCGCGATGTTGTCCGACTGAGCGGATCAGGAGGCCGTCAGGCGTAATACGTTGAGATCGTCATGGACGTAGACACCGACGGCGTGAACGCCGCGCAACCATACGATGACGATTTTGTGACCCATCGGGTCGACCAGGCAAAGGACCTGATCGTTACTCAGAGTCGCTTACGGGGTCTGCTGCGGGCGAGCCGCATGGTTGCGTCCGACCTGAGCCTGTCCGTCGTCCTCACCCGGATCGTCGAAGCGGCCTGCGATCTTGTGGATGCCCGCTACGGTGCACTCGGGGTGATCGCCCACGACCAGAACCTGGAGCAGTTCGTCCATGTCGGCTTCGACGACGCCATGGTCCGCCGCATCGGTGATCTTCCTCGCGGCAAGGGCATTCTCGGCCTGCTCATCCGGGAGCCCTACCCGCTGCGACTCGATGACATCACCACGGACCACCGCGCGGACGGCTTCCCACCGGGGCATCCGCCCATGCACAGCTTCCTCGGTGCTCCGATCCGTATCGGCACCAAGGTCTTCGGCAACATCTATCTGACGGACAAGCAGAACGCGCCGCGTTTCACCGCCGAGGACGAGGAGCTTGTGCAGGCGCTGGCGGCAAGCGCCGGCATCGCCATTGAGAACGCACGGCTCTTCGAGGAGTCCCAGCGACGGCAACGCTGGTTGCAGGCGTCCACCGACATCACCCGCCACCTGCTGGCCGAAGGTCCGGACCCGTTGGAGCTGATTGCGCGCAGAGCCCAGGAGGTGGCCGTGGCCGACTTCTCCGCCGTCCTGCTCCCGCGCAGTTCGCCCGAGGAGCTCATCATCGAGGTCGCGACCGGTGAATACCCGGACGGTCTGGTCGGCGCGGTCGTACCCGCGTCGGATCCGCTCCCCGGCCAGAACGGCCCGTTGATGGTCATTCCGCTGGTCGCCTCGGGAGAAAGCGTCGGCGCGCTCGTTCTCGGCCGGCGCAACGACGGCCGGCTGTTCACCGACGCCGACATCGACATGGCGTCGGGTTTCGCCGGGCATATCGCGCTGGCGCTCGAACTGGCCCAGGCACGGGCCGACCGCGATCGCCTGGCCGTCTTGGAGGACCGCGACCGCATCGCCCGCGACCTGCACGACCACGTGATTCAGAGGATCTTCGCAACCGCGATCGGACTGCAGGGGCTGGCCGCGCGCGGCGGCCGGGCCAACCAGTCCGACCGGCTCGCCGCCTACATCGACGACCTGGACGAGACCATCGGCCAGATCCGCACGACGATCTTCCAGTTGCGCAGGCGTGGCCGTCATGATGTTCCGAGCCTGCGTGGGCAGATCCTCGACATCATCGATGATGCTACCGTTTCTCTGGGTTTCGCTCCGCACCTGCGGTTCGAGGGTGCGTTGGACTCCGCGGTCTGCGCCGTTGTCGGCGAACATCTGGTGGCCGTCCTTCGGGAGGCCCTGTCGAACGTCGCCCGGCACGCGGCGGCAACCCAGGTGAGCGTGACGGTCTGGTCCACCTCCGGCGAGGTGCGGTTGGACGTGATCGACAACGGGGTCGGCGGGGTGGACCCGGGCGGCCGGGACAACTCCAGCGGCCTGGCCAACATGCGCAGCCGGGCCGAGGAGCTCGGGGGCAGGTTCATCGTCTTTTCCCCCCCCGCCGCCGGTACCCGGCTGTCCTGGTCCGCCCGGACACGCCCGCCGAACTCCTCAGGCCGCTGAACGCCGGGCGGGCATCCCCGAAGCCGTCACGTCGGCGGTGCCCGCCAGCTCCACCACCGCGTCCAACTCGTCGAAGCCGCTGGTGCGGTGGCTGATGAGCAGGACCGTCCGGCCCCGGGTGACATCCAGGATCGTGCGCATCACCGCGGCCTCCGTCACCGGGTCGAGGTGGGCGGTCGGTTCGTCGAGGATGAGCACCCGAGGGTCGGCCAGCAACGCGCGGGCAAGCAGCAGCCGCTGGCGCTGGCCGCCGGACATCCGCTCCCCGTTCGCCCCGACCCCGGTCGCGAGCCCGTCCGGCAGGCACGCGACCCAGTCGGCCAGCCCGACACGCCCGAGCACGTCGACCAGCTCCGCCTCGGACGCCTCCGCACGGGCGATCAACAGGTTCTGCTGCAACGTCGCGTCGAAGACATGCGCGTCCTGGGTCATCCCGGTCACGGCCCGATACAGATCGTCGGTGGCGATGTCCCGAAGATCCACACCGCCGACGAGCACCCGACCCTCCTGCGGATCACGCAGACGCAGCAGCAGGTCGACGACGGTGCTCTTGCCCACGCCGCTCGCTCCGACGAGCGCGATCCGCCGGCCCGCGGGCAGGTGGAGGTCGATCCCGTCCAGCACCGGCGGACCGGCAGGCGCATAACGCATCCGGACACCTTCGAGGCGGACGTCGAGCGGCCCGTCGGGCAACGGGCGGGGGTCGACCGGTTCACCGGTCGGCGGTTCGCGGTCCAGGACCGTGAACACCCGACCCGCCGCCTGCCGGGCCTCGGCAAGGGCGGCGAAGGCACCGGTGAGACCCGACAGGGGTTCGAAGGCGGCCAACGTGGTGAGCACGATCACGCCCAGCATCACCCCGGACAGCGATCCGGGCTGCCCGCCGATTCCATCCGAAACGGCAGCCAGCCCGATGGCGCTGACCGCCACGAGGGTCAGACCGGCGGCGAACGTCCCCGCCGCGCTCCCCCATGCCGGTGAGCGCCGCCAGCACGCGGCCATTCGCAGCACCTCGGCGTCGCGCCGGCGCAGTCGCGCAAGCCTGGAACGCGCCGCGCCGAAAGCCACCAGCTCGTCCAACCCCTCGAGCAGGGAGACGATCCCGGTGTCCCGGCGGGCCCGCGCGGCGGTGGTCGCCGTCACCGTCGCACGGATGCGGCGGCCGGTCACCGGCCCGGCGAGCACCGCGGCCACGGCAAGCCCCACCGCCAGGGCGATCCCCGCGGCCGGCAGCACCACGCCGACACCGATCACCGCACCGGCACAGGCCATCGCCGCGGACGCGGCCGGGCCCACCCCTCGCAGCAAGGACTCGCCCACACCGTCCACGTCGACGGTGAACCGGCGCAGCAGGTCCCCACGACGGTGTGCGCCCAGGCCCGCGGGAGCCAGCGGCACGAGCCGGGCGAACACCTCCGACCGCAGTTGCGCAAGGCCCCGCAGGGCCGCGTCGTGGCACGTCAGGCGTTCGACATAGCGGAAGACCGGCCGCCCGAGTCCGAACGCGCGGACGGCGACGATCGCAACCATCAGCGTGAGCACGGGCGGCTGTTGCGACGCCCTGACAATCAGCCACGCCGAGGTGGCGGTCAGTCCGATGCCACAGCCCAGGGCACCCCCCCCGGCGAGCACGCCGAGGGCGAGCCGCTGCCGTGCCGCCGTGAACAACGCCAGGGCCCGCCGCAACGAGCCGGCCGGTCCGGAGACGACCTCCTCCGGCCTGGTCACAGCAGGAGATGCCGGTGGCACGGCCAAGACCGGCGGGACGGCCGAGACCTTCGGGTAGACCTGCGCCGGGCGGGGGACGGCTGTCCGGTCGTCGACCACGCGTCCCGCCGAAACCGTGACAATCCGGTCGGCGACGCCGGCCAGGGTGGCCGAGTGAGCGACGAGAACCACTGTGGCACGTCCCCGCAACGACGCGACGGCCGCGGCGACCCGCTCCTCCGCGGCGGCGTCCAGGCTTTCCCCGGGCTCGTCGAGCAGTACTAACGCAGAGTTACGAACCAGTACGCGGGCGAGCGCGACCCGGCGCAGCTCACCCGCGGACAGCTCACCGCCATCCTCGCCGACGGCCCGCGCCGCCGCCGGCGCGCCCGCCGCGGAGAGCGCGGCGGCAACGTCGGCGACACCGGCGTCCGGCCGTCCCAGCCGCACCTCGTCGGCGACCGTGCCACCGCAGACCGCGTGCGGACGCTGCGGCAGCCATCCGATCCGGGCCCGCCACCCATCCGGATCGATGTCGGCAAGGTCGGTGTCATCTACGAGCACCCGGCCCTCGGCCGGCGTGAGCGCCCCGCGCAGCAGCGCCAGCAGGGTACTTTTGCCCGCTCCGCTCGCCCCGACCAACGCGACGATCTCGCCCCGCCGGATGGTCAGGTCGACCTTCGCGGCGTGGCGCAGGCCCACTCCGTCCAGCCGCAGGGTCGCGAAGTCGGCCGGTGCCGGCCGCGGGCCATGACCGGCGGCGGGAACCGGGGCCGCGTCGACCACGTCGAGAGCCGCGGCGGCCGCGGTCAGCCCGGACACGGTCGCGTGGTACTGCGTCCCGACCTGCCGCAGCGGCAGGTAGACCTCCGGGGCGAGCAACAGGGCGAGCAGCCCGGTACGCAGGTCGAGCGAACCCGCCACCAGTCGCAGCCCCACCGACACCGCGACCAGCGCCACCGACAGCGTCGCCAGCAGCTCCAGCACGAACGACGACAGGAACGCCCACCGCAGCGCCGCCATGGTCTGTTCCCGGTAGGCATCGGTGATCCGGCGGATCACCTGTATCTGGACCTTCGCCCGATTGAAGATCTTCAATGTCGGCAGTCCCTCGACAACATCGAGGAAATGCCCGGACAACCGGCCGAGTACCGCCAGCTGCCGGTCGGTCCGGGTACGGGTGGCGAGCCCCACCAACGCCATGAAGATCGGGACGAGTGGAAGTGCGACGACCAGTATGATCGCGGACGTCAGGTCGACACCGGCGATCCGAACCAGCACGAACAGTGGGACGACCACCACCATGACCAGTGCGGGCAGAAAACGGGTCAGGTAGGCGTCCATGCCGTCAAGACCGGCGCCCGCGGTGACCGCGAGCGCCCCCGAATCCGCACGGTCACCGCGCTCGACGACTGCTCGCAGCATGGCTGCGCGCAGGTCACCCGACACCGCCGGGGAGGTCCGTTCAGCGGTCCGTTCGGACAGCCAGACCACCATCGCCCGGACGGCCACCACCGCGACGAGCACCGCCAGTGCCGTGAGTTGACCGGCGACGACGTGCTGGCCCGTGCTGCCCTGCTTACCGGCAACAGCGTGCTGACCGGCGACAACGATGTCCGCCAGCACCGTCGCCTGGACGATCATGAGGACCGCCGAGGCGACCGCGAGAACCCCGAGCCGCACCAGGTACCCGCGCAAAGCGGGTGCGGCCCTCAGCAGCCGCGGATCAACCGGCCTCATCGGACCCCACAAGCCTCCGGCGGAAGACCCAGTATGACCACGCCTGGTAGCCGAGGACCACCGGAGTGAACAACACCGCCACGCAGGTCATCACCGTGAGCGTGTAGTGTCCCGACGCCGCGTCACTGACGGTCAGGCTGTTCTCCGGCGTGCCAAGGGCCGGCAGCACGTATGGGTACAACGCGACGAACCAGCTCGTCACCAGTAGCGCGATGGCGCCGGCGGTACCGGTGAACGCCCAGCCGTCCCGTTCGGCGAACCAGGACAGGACCGCGAAAACCAGCGCGACGAGCCCGACCGCGGAGACCGCGGCCACGGCGATCCCGCCACGCAGGACGACCGTCCAGATGGCCAGGACGGCGAAGGCGGCCACGGTCGGGGGAGCCAGGCTCCGGGTGACCCGGCGGGCGCGGTCCCGCACCTCGCCGCTGGTCTTCAAGGTCAGGAAGACCGCCCCGTGCAGGGTGCACAGCAGGAGGGTGGTCACTCCACCGAGCAGACCGAAGGGGTTCAGCAGACCGAGGAACCCGGTCGTCACGGTATGGTCCGGGGTCATCTTCAGCCCGCGGACCATGTTGGCGAAGGCCACCCCGAACAGCAGCGCGGGCAGCGCTCCGCCGATCACGATTCCCCGGTCGCACCAGGCACGCCCGGCCGCCGTGGTGGCCTTGCCCCGGTACTCCAGGGAAACCCCGCGGATGATCAGTGAGAACAGGACGAGGAACAGCGCCAGGTACATGCCGCTGAACAGGCTTGCGTACCACTCGGGAAACGCCGCGAACATCGCCCCGCCCGCGGTGAGCAGCCACACCTCGTTGGCGTCCCAGACCGGGCCGATGGTACCGAGCACGGCACGGCGATCGGTTTCGTCATTCCGGCCGACAACCGGCAGCAACGCGGCCACGCCGAAGTCGAAGCCCTCCAGGACGAAGAAACCGACCCACAAGACCCCGACCAGCGCGAACCAGAACTCCTCAAGCATCCAACAACTCCTAGGTTCCTTGGGCCGCCGGAGGCCCGCCGGGTGTCAGTAGGCCAGCGACGGCAACGCGACGCCGACCCGCGGTTCGCCACTGATGGTCACGTTCGGGCTCAGCGCCGGGATCTCGTGCCGGCCATGCCGCAGGAACAGCCGCAGCGCGACCGTGGCCAGCGCCCCGTAGATGACCGTGAAGCCGGCCAGGGTCGCGATCACCGCAGCGGTGGACACTCCGGGTGAGACAGCGCTGGATGTCCGCAGCAGGCCGAACACCACCCAGGGCTGACGCCCCATCTCGGTGAAGATCCAGCCTGCGGTGTTGGCCGCATACGGAAGGGCCGCGGCCCACATGAACGCCAACAGCAGGAAACGCCCGCCGGGCAGGTGGCCGCCGCGCATCCGCGCCAGCCCCAGCAGGGACAGGCCGAAGTAGACGGCGCCGAGACCCATCATGATGCGGAAGTTCCAGAAGGTGACGCCCATGACCGGCGTGTAGTCACCCGGGCCGTATCGGGCGACCTCCGCGGCCTGCAGGTCGTTGACTCCCTGGACCTTCCCGGAGAAGGAGTTCGTCGCCATGAACGCCATCAGGTGCGGGATCTTGATATCGATCTTGTTGTCGCCGTGGGAGACATCCCCGTAGGCGAACAGGGACAGGCCGGCGCCGTCCTCCGTGTCCCACAGGGCCTCGGCGGACGCCATCTTCATCGGCTGCTGCCTGGTCATGACCTGCCCCTGGAAGTGACCGGACAGCATCACCCCGACCGATGCCACAGCGCACACGACCAGGCCGAGATGCACGGCCCGCCGGTGCAGCTCGACCTGGTGACCTCGCCGTAGATGCCAACAGGACAGCCCGACCACCACGGCACCCCCGGTGAGCAGCGAGGCCATCAGCACGTGCGGGAAGGTGACCATCTGTGTCGGGTTGGTCAGCACCTTCCAGATCGACGTGAGCTGCGCGTGTCCGGTCCGCGGGTTGATCCGGTAGCCGACCGGATGCTGCATCCACGAGTTCGCGGCCAGGATGAAGTACGCGCTGATCACCGTCCCGAGGGAGGCCAGCCAGATCGTGGCGAGGTGGACCCGCTTGGGCAGCCGGTCCCATCCGAAGATCCACAGGCCGAGGAAGGTGGACTCCAGGAAGAAGGCGATGAGCGCCTCCATGGCCAGCGGCGCGCCGAAGACGTCCCCGACGAAACGCGAGTAGTCCGACCAGTTCATTCCGAACTGGAATTCCTGGACGATGCCGGTGACCACCCCCATCGCAAAGTTGATGAGCATCAACTTGCCCCAGAAACGGGTCAGACGGAGCCACTCGACGCTGCCGGTCCGGTTCCAGGCGGTCTGCATTCCTGCGACCAGAAGCGACAGCCCGATCGTCAGCGGAACAAACAGGAAATGGTAGACGGTAGTGATCGCGAACTGCCACCGGGCGATCGTGTCGTGGCTCATCTGCATTCCCGGCCGGTCTGTTCCCGGCCGGTCTGTTCCTGGCTCAGGTGTTCCTGGTTCATCTGTTTTCCTTTCAGCGGATGACAGCGACCGGGCACGGAGCGTGCGTC
The DNA here is from genome assembly GCF_920656135.1 of Frankia sp. Cppng1_Ct_nod. Taxonomy (NCBI): domain Bacteria; kingdom Bacillati; phylum Actinomycetota; class Actinomycetes; order Frankiales; family Frankiaceae; genus Frankia; species Frankia sp. Cppng1_Ct_nod. Next base: position 15,575 of record NZ_CAKKTK010000036.1, read on the forward strand.
ACAACCTGGTGGCTGACCGACCCGAGCAGCAGTCCGCTGAACCCGCCGTGGCCGCGGGCGCCGACCACCAGCAACTGAGCCGAACGGGCGGCCACGATCAGGCCGTGGGCCGCCGAGCCGGCCACCAGCGCGGCGTCGACGGCAACATCGCTATCGCTTGCAAGCCCTTCTTCAAGGGCTGTGTCAAGGGTGATGCGGGCGGCCTTCTCCAGCACCGCCTCGTCGATCATGGGGAGGCATCCGGCGTGCGGGGACAGCTCTGCGTGCCGGTACTGCTCTGCCTGCCCGTACCGCGCGGCGTCCCAGCAGTGCACGACCCGCAGGGGGACGCGGCGCAGCCTGGCCGCGACCGCCGCCCAACGCAGCGCCGCCAGGGAGCGCACCGAGCCGTCGACACCGACCAGGATCGGACGACGGTCCGGTTGCGGTGGAGCCGGCCCGCGCACGATGACCACAGGAACGGGTGCTTCCTGTGCGCATCGCGCACTGACCGAGCCGACGAACATCCGACGCATCCGGGCGAGCCCACGGGCGCCGACAACGAGCATCAGCGCGTCCCGGGACTCCTCCACCAGGGCATCCGACGGCGCGTCGTACACCGTCCGTTCAACGACATCGACAGCAAGGTCGCAAGCCGGCGTCCGCCGGACCGCGTCGTGCAGCACCTGCAACGCCGCACGCTCGAGGTCGTCCACTCCGATCGACGGCGAGATGTCGTCGACCACCCGTGGACGTCCACCCGGACCCCAGGCGAGCACCGCCCGTATCCGTGTCCCGGTCAGCCCGGCGTCTGTCAGAGCCCACCGCAGGGCCAACTCGGCGTCCGCGGACGCGTCGATCCCCACCACGATATCGAATGTCGTCTCCACACCGTTCACGCTCGCAGCGCCCGGCGACGCGAACGAGAGCGATTCGGGTAGACCACGGGACCGAAAGTCCCGACACCGCGGGCCGTCGGCCGGTCAGCCCGATAACCGGCCGGTCAGCCGGTCAGCCCGATAACCGGCCGGTCAGCCGGTCAGCTTGGTGGCGAAGACCGCCGCCTGCGTCCTGCTGGTCAGTCCGAGCTTCTCCAGGATGCTGGAGACGTTGTTCTTCACCGTCTTCTCCGCGAGGTGAATCCGGCTGGCTATCTGGCGATTGGTCAACCCCTCGGCGATCAGGCTGAGGATCTGGCGTTCCCGCTCGCTGAGGGCGGACAGCAGACGGTCTTCGGGGGCGCCGTCCCGCAGCCGGGTCAGCACCCGCTGGGTGACGGCGGGGTCGAGCATGGACTGACCGGACGCGACGGTCCGGACAGCACCAATAAGATCATTTCCTCTGATCTGCTTGAGCACATAGCCGGCCGCTCCAGCCATGATCGCAGCGAAGAGTGCCTCGTCGTCGTCGTGGGATGTGAGAATCAGGCAAGGGACCTCCGGCGTGCCGGAACGGATGTCGCGACACACGTCGATGCCGCTGCCGTCAGGCAACCGCGCGTCGAGTATCGCGACGTCGGGACGCAGGGCCGGGATGCGTCGCAGGGCCTCCGCGGCGAGGCCGGCCTCCCCCACGACCTTGATGTCGCCCTGGCTTTCCAGCAACTCACGCATCCCGCGCCGGACGATCTCGTGGTCATCGAGAACGAAAACGCGGATAGGCTCCACCGAACCGACGATACCTGCCGACAGCCCCTTGACGACCATGGTTCGCCAGCAACAGGACATGACGGACCGAAGGGCCTACCGTCGTATGAGTGACTAGCACCGACACACTGTCAGCAGACCTGGTCCGCACCATCGTCGCGACGGCAGGCCTGGCCCCCTCGATCCACAACACCCAGCCGTGGCGTTGGCGGGCGACAGACCACGGTCTTGACCTCCTCGCGGACACCTCCCGGCAGCTGGGTGTCGCCGATCCGGACGGCCGTCAGCTCCTGCTGAGCTGCGGGGCAGCACTCCTGCACGCCCGGCTCGCGATCCGCGGCGCCGGGCTCACCCCGAAGGTGACGATCTTCCCGGCGGGAAGCGACGAACTCGACGCCGGGCCGTTGGCCACGATCAACGTCACCAGTGGCCAGCCAGCCGGTCCCGAGGACGACACGCTGCTCGCCGCAACACACCATCGGCACACCGATCGCAGGCCCTTCGACCCACGCACCCTTGCCCCGGACGTCCTGCGTGCGCTGCGACGCGCCGCCGAGACGGAGGCCGCATGGCTGGTTGCCCTTGACGACGCCGACCTTCGCATCGACACCAGCGTGCTGATCGCCCGCGCCGACTGGATGGAAAATCACGACCCGGCGTACCGGGCCGAGCTGGAATCATGGAGCCGGACCGCACCGAACGCGGTCGACGGCATACCCCGCGATGTCGTGGTCGACACAGACCGGCCCCGACAGTCCGAGTTCGTGATCCGTGACTTCGACGTGGTCGGCGAACCCGGCCTGCACCTGCGTCAGGCCGGTGTGGAACGTCCCATGGTGGTGTTGATCGGCACGGACGGCGACGCCCCGGCCGACCGGCTGCGCGCCGGCCAGGCCATGGAACGGGTCCTGTTGACCGCGACCGCGCACGGCGTCGCCACGTCACCGCTGGGTCAGGCCGTCGACCTCGAGTCGACCCGGGAACTCCTGCGACACTCGGTCGGCGGTCTCGGACACATCCAGATGATCATTAGGATCGGTTACCCGCTGCCGGACGCCAAGCCGCTCGACCCGACCCCCCGCCGGCCGGTCAACGACATCCTGCAGCTCGAATAAGAGCGCCTGAGGAATAAGGTGCCGACCGCGCAGGTCGCCTCTCGGCGCGTGGTCGCTCGCAGCGACATTGGGGTGAGCCCGGGGGCCATGTCGCGGCCGGCACCTGACCACAGTACCGGGTCCCGGCCGGTTGCACCCCGGTCGAGTGGGATCGCCGGAGGTGTTACACAGGGGAAGCGTCCGGGAAGATCCTCGTACGGGTCGGAGGTTACGTCCGAAGTGAATTCCACGCGTGCCGTGCCGCTGTCCGTCCTCGACCTTGTACCGGTCTCATCCGGTTCAACGCCGGCGCAGGCGGTGCGCAACACTCTCGACCTCGCACGCCATGCCGAGCGGCTCGGATACACCCGGTACTGGATCGCCGAACACCACGGCATGCCCGGCATCGCAAGTTCCGCGACGTCCATCCTGATCGGACAGGTCGGGGCCGTAACGGAGACCATCCGCGTCGGTTCGGGCGGAATCATGCTGCCCAACCACGCACCCCTGGTCGTCGCCGAACAGTTCGGGACCCTCGGGGCACTGTTCCCGGGACGTGTCGACCTCGGTATCGGTCGGGCACCGGGAACCGACGCGGCCACCGCCCGCGCGCTGCGGCGCTCGAGCGGACCGTTGTCCGCCGACGACTTTCCCGCCCAGCTCGCCGAGCTCGTCGCTTTCCTCGGCAGCTCCTTCCCCGACGACCATCCGCTGCAGACCGTGACCGCCGTTCCCCACAGCGAGATGCCGCCCGTCTGGCTGCTCGGGTCCAGCGGGTACAGCGCGCAACTCGCCGGGTTCCTCGGCCTCCCGTTCGCATTCGCGCATCACTTCAGCTCGGTGAACACCCTCCCGGCGCTGGAGCTGTACCGTTCGGCGTTCCGCCCGTCCCCGAGCCGGGACCGGCCCTACGCCATGGTTGCCGCTGCCGTCGTCTGCGCGGACACGGACGAGGCTGCGCAGTGGCTCGCGGGGCCGATCCGGCTGTCGATGCTGCGGCTGCGTCAGGGACTCCCCGGCGTCTTCCCCACCCCTGAGGAAGCCGACGCCCACCCGTGGACACCCGCCGAACGTGCCGCCGCGGACAACGCTACGTCGTCCCATGTCGTCGGCTCGCCCGACACCGTCCGCGCAGGCCTCGACGCACTGATCGACGCGACCGACGCAGACGAGATCATGATTACGACAAACGTCCACCCACATGCCGACCGGCTACGTTCCCTTGAGATGATCGCCCGGTTCGCGGGACTCACCGGTCCGCAGGAGTCCGTACGCACCGTTCCCGTCGGGTAGACCTTCCCGTTATTGCCGGCGCCCCGGACGGTGTTTCGCGGGGAACTTGTGCCCGGAACCCGGCGAATGACGAGGTTTGAAACGTGTTTATCCGCTTGGATCAGATCCGCGGGTCAGCCGGGTGGGGTCGGTGCGGCAGTTCACGGGGGGAACTGCCCACGTCCCCACCACGGCGGATCCGGTGGTCACCGTAGGCGCGCAGTGGTGAAGGCGGACACAGACTCCTCAGGACGGCAGGGCCGCGGCACTCAGATAGGCGAGGCTGAACTGGGTGTCGGAACGGGCACCCCGCGGATCGACGCAGACGATGGTCACCGTCACGTCGCCCGGCGTTCCCGCACCTGGCAATGTCCATCCCCCGATCGCGCACCGGTGGGTCGGCTCACCGTACGCAACGACCTGAACGTCGTCAGGCACCCGGCCGACGCTCGGAAAAGTCACCTCGTACGTCCCGGCCGAGGTGTGACGGACGGTGTTCACTTTCCCGGCGCTGCTGGCGGTGTACTTGTCCCACGCGTTCACCGTCCTGCCCAGCGGCGGCTGGACGATCTTCCCTGTCGCCTCGACCTCCTGGCCGGAGAACGCGTGGCCGAACGCAACGTTGTCCGCCGGGATCATCGCGTGCTGGTTGGCGTACAGGAGGACGAACGGCGTATCCGTCCAGGTCTCGCCGACAGCGCAGCCCACGAAGATGGTCTGCCGGTCCGCCAACTCGTCGCGGCCGAGCGGGTTGCAACCGGCGGGGGTGGAACCGACCGCGTTGACCTGGAGGTTGTTGCCTTCCCGGGAGGAGTACGCGGGACCGATCAGGTCGATCGAGTAGTGGCCGACACCGATCCTTTTGATCGCAAGGGGCGCGGTCGGGCCCACGACGTTGTAGAAGTTGCCCGCCTGGACCAGCGCCTCGGTCGGCGCGTCGTCACGGAGGTACATGTAGGGAGGGACCGAATCCGGCTGCCCGCCGGTGGGCGGGTTTGTCCCCCGCCCCCGGAAGTACGCGTCGGGCAGGGTCGAGGACGGCCGGTAGGAGGCGGGAGCGAACGTGAACAACGCGGTGAAACGCGAGTCGACGTATGTCCCGGCAGGCGACCGGCACGTCAGCGTCACCTCCTCGGCCAGACCCGTCGGCGTCCACGTCTCGGTGTGGCAGCTCACGGGATCCTCACCGATCGCGGACGCCACCGCGACGCCTCGGCCGCCGGGCACCCCGACCCCGGGAAAGATCACGTTGTAGTGACCGGTGTCCCGCCGGATCACCGTGGCCGATGCCTCCCTGGTACCCGCCACGGACTGCCAGCTACCGGCCTGCACGAAGGGCGCGGGCGTGCGTGCGACCCCGAGCGGTGGCGCCACCTCGTCCGAACGGACGAACCCCCACACCGGCGCGGTGGGTTCGGCGGTCGGCGTGGGGGTGGGCGTCGGGGTACGCGACGCGGCGGGGCCGGTGCTCGCCGCCCGCGGAGAACCGTTACCGCCGAAAGTCGCGATACCGAGGCCGATCGCAGCCACCGCCCCGACGGCCAGTACAAGAACGAGCACAGGAACCAGGCCTCGCGACCGTGCCATCCCCCGGCCTTTCCGCGTGTGGAACCCGCTTGTATGTGCACCCCGTTTCCGCGATGAGCATGTCATGCCTGATCGGACGACAAAGAACGGAGTCGGTGATACGACCACCGGAGTACCTTTAGGGCTGGTCCGGCCGGTCTGACAGGGCGTTCTGATCGGAACGCGGTGTGGGGGTAAGTCAAACGATGGCAACGCCGGATGCAGCCGTGGACGTGCCGACCGTCCCACTCGGCCCCGAGGATCCCAGGCAGCTCGGTTCTTACACCCTGATCGGCAAACTCGGCCAGGGCGGGATGGGCACCGTCTACCTCGGGCGTTCCGAGACCGGCCGGCTGGTCGCCATCAAGGTGATCCGCGCCGACGTGGCCGACGACGACGAGTTCCGCACCCGCTTCCGGCTGGAGGCCGATACGGCCCGCCGGGTTGCCCGGGTGTGCACGGCCGAGGTGCTCGACGCCGCTCCCGACGCCGAGCAGCCCTACCTCGTCACCGAGTTCATCGAGGGGCGGACGCTCGCGAAGTTCGTGTCGGACGGCGGCCCGCTGTCGGCCGCGAACCTCGAGCAGCTCGCGGTCGGTGTTGCCGCGGCCCTGACCGCGATCCACGGCGCCGGTATCGTCCACCGCGACCTCAAGCCGTCCAACGTGGTGCTTTCCCCCTTCGGACCCCGGGTCATCGACTTCGGGATCGCCCGGGCCCTGGACTCCGTCAGTAACCTCACCGGGGATCTCCAGCAGCTCGGCACCCCCGCGTTCATGGCACCGGAGCAGATCGAGGGTGCCGCGATCACCTCGGCGGTGGACATCTTCGCCTGGGGCGGGCTCGTCACCTTCGCCGCGACCGGCCGTTACCCGTTCGGCGAGGCCTCCGCGCAGGTCCTGCTCTACCGGGCGGTGAACGAACAGCCGCGCCTCGACGGGCTGGACGACTCCCTGCGCGAAATCGTCGAAAGCGCGATGGCGAAGGATCCCTCGGTCCGGCCGTCCGCGCAGCAGCTGATGCTGCGGCTGCTCGGTGAGCCGACGGCGACGGGGCCGATCGACCCCGAAGCGACGGTCACCCAGGTGTTACGCGACTGGAAGCTGCCCGCTCCGGGGAGTACCCGTACTGCCGGTGACCGGTCCGGAGTCGGCGGCATGACGCTGACACCGACCAGTGTGGGGGCGGACACGCCGCCCCCGCCGTCGCATCGCGCGGTGGCACTCGTGGTCGCCGGCGCCGGGGTCGCGGGGGTGGCCGTGCTCGGCGCCGTACTGGCGCTGAGCAGCCACCCGTCAGGTACCGGCGGGGTGCCGGTGGCCGACATCATGCCGAGATCCACGCAGGGCCTCGACGACGACACCTTCGTGTACATGAGCGAGCAGAGCGGCAATCGTGACATCTGGAGCGTGCGGGTCGGCCCGGACGGCCGCCCCGCGGAGCAGCACCAGCTGACCACCGGGGCCGCGCAGCACATCCTCCCGGTGATCGTCCCGAAGCGGCGCACGGTCATCTACACCGTGGGTGGCTCGTCGCCGTCCCTGGCCGCGATCGCCGCGGACGGCAGCAGCGCTCCGATGGCCCTGTTCACCACCGGCCCGGCCGCCGGCGTCCGGATCGCACCGGATGCCCGCGCCACGGTGGACCCGGACGGGAAGTTCGTCGTCATCAAGGCCACCGCCGGGCCGAACGGCGGCGGAGCCGGCCTCTACAAGGTGGCCATCGACGGATCCAGCGTGAAGAAGCTCCCGGTGCAGGACGACGCGACCGACCCGTCCTGGTCGCCGCTGGGTAACCGGATCGTCTACTTCGTGCCCGTGGGCGACGTCGACGGCGGCGCCCTGTTCACGATCGACCCGAACAAGGCCGACGCGAAACCGACCCAGCTCACCGACGGCGCCCAGGGTTTTGACGCCGATCCGTGCTGGTCCCCGGACGGCAAGCGGATCGCCTTCCGCCGCGCCTTCGACCCTGGCGTTGCGGAGATGGACATCTTCGTCATGGACGCGGGTGGCGGGACTGCGACGCGGCTCACGCACGCCCGAGGCCGCGACCAGGACCCTTCCTTCGCGGCCGGGGACACCAAGCGCATCGCCTTCAGCAGCCAGCGTGACGGCGGGACCAACCCCGAGATCTACGTGACGAACGCGAACCAGGACGACGATGCCAACGCGCGGAAGCTGACCTCGTTCGCAGGTCTCGACGCCACCCCCCGCTGGACTTCCGGCTGAGCAGGCCCGGGGCCGTAAGCCCGGGGCCGTAAGCCCAGCGGGGGCGCGACCGATCTATTCGGGCTTGCGCTTGACGGTCTTCGGGTCCATCCGGCGGATCAGGAACGCCGTCGCGATGACGCAGATGACGCCGATCCCCACCCCGGCGGCGATGTCGATGAGATAGGCCTCGGACGTGTTCTTGAAGAACGGGTCGAAGACCACCTTGCTGTTGACCAGTTTGGTGGGATTGTCCTTACGGAACACACCGGCAAGTCCGATCGTGTTCAGGTCGCCGACGGAGGCCAGCGAGGCGAAGCCCCACCGGGCCGGCGCGATCATACTGACCTGTTCCAGACCCGGCTTACCGTGTACCGGCAGGATGCCGCCGCTGAACACCAGCTGCGCCATGGTGATGAGCACCAGCAGCGGCATGGTCTTGTCCGCATTGTCGACCATCGCGGAGATGACGAGCCCCAGCATGGCCGACGCCAGCGACACCACGATCACCGCGATCAGGCACTCGACCAGGGAGTTACCCAGCGCGACCGAATTCTCGGGTGTCCGGCCGACCAGAGCGATCAGGGTGAACGGGATGGCCTGCAACGTTGTGATCAGAGCCAGAACGAGGATCTTCGAGCCGATGTAGGCGGTTCGGGACAACCCGATCGCCCGTTCCCGGCGGTAGATCGCCCGTTCCTTGACGATCTCCCGGACCGAGTTCGCCATGCCCATGAAGCAGGCGCACAACACCATCACCAGCAGGATCGTGCCGGCGTCGGCGTTCGGCGAACCGTCCCCGAGAAGGGTGAATCCACCGGGTATGGCCCGTGGGATGAACCCGAGCAGGAACGGGAAGGCGATGATGAGCCGCAGGTAGGACTTGTCGGACGCGACAACGGCCAACGTCCGCCGGCTTAATGTGATCAGCTGGGAGAACACCGACTGCTGGCGGATGCTCGGCAGATCCTCCGGCGCCGGGCGGGCCGACGGAGCGGTGACCGACGCGGGCACGTAGTACCGCGACTGGCGGAAACGGGCCGCCGACTCCGCGCCGGGCGTCGCCTCCAGCATCAGGAACACGTCCGGATAATCCCTCTTCGCGAAGAAGGACAACGCGTCACGCGGCGGGCCGAAGTAGGCGACATACCCACCGGGGGCGAGCACCAGGACGTAGTCGCAGAGCTCCAGTTGCGCAACGCTGTGGGTGACGACGACGACCGTGCGGCCGTCGTCGGCCAGCTTGCGCAGCGACTCCATGACGTTCTTGTCCATACCCGGGTCAAGACCGGACGTGGGCTCGTCCAGGTAGAGCAGGGTGGGCTTGGTCAGCAGCTCGAGCGCGACGCTGGTGCGCTTGCGCTGCCCGCCGGACAGCCTCGCCACCTGCGTTTCGGCGTGCTGGGTGAGCCCGAGCTCCGCAATGACCTCGTCCACCCGGGCGCCGCGTTCCTCCTTGGTGGTGTCCGGTGGGAACCGCAGTTCAGCACCGAACTCCAGCGCTCGCCGCACGCTCAGGGTGGTGTGGAGCAGGTCTTCCTGGGGCACGTAGCCGATGCGGCGACGCAGTTCGTCGTACTCGGAGTACATGTCCCGGCCGGCGTAACGCACCGTGCCCTTGTCCGCCGGACGGAACCCGGTGAGAGCGTTGAGCAGCGTGGACTTGCCCGCGCCGCTCGGCCCGACCACCGCGAGCAGTGCCCGTCCGGGCAGCCGGAAGGTCATGTCGTGCATGAGCTGCTTGGGGCCGGCCCACACGTTCAGGCCGTCCGCCTCGAAACTGACGTCCCCGGAGTCGATGTACTCGACGAGCTCGTCGCCCTCGAGCTGGAAAACGTGGTGACCGACAGCAATCACCGCGCCCTGCGGCACCGCCTCGCGGAGGATGCGTTTGCCGTTGACGAACGTCCCGTTGGCCGAGTCGAGGTCGGCGATCTCCACAGCCCCGTTGTCGCGGCCGATGTACAGCTCGGCATGCCGGCGGGACGCCAGCAGGTCTCCCACGACGATGTCGTTGTTACGGGCACGACCGATCGACATGGTGCCGGAACGCAGCCGGTAGGCGGTCCGGCGCTCGTGCTCACGCTCGAGGTCGGGGCCGCCGCCATCGGCACGGCGTCTGACCTGCGGCTCGGCGGGCAGCTGGGGACCGCGCTCGTAACCGGCGCCGCCGCGGAGCATCGTCGGCATCTCGAAGTGCGGGTCCTCGAAGCGAGGGGAGTCGCCGTAGTCGGCGAGCTGCTCCGGAAGGACAACGACCTCCGGTCCGGTCGGAGTTCCCAGCCGAAAACGGATCTCACCGTTCACGTCCACGCTCTGCACCCGCTGACCGTCCAGCCAGGTGCCGTTCGTGCTGATGTCGCGCACCGCCCAGCCTGCGCCGACCGGCTCGATGAGCAGGTGTTGGCGTGACACCCGACTGTCCGGCATCACGAAGTCGGCCGTGCGGGCGCGCCCGACAACGAACGGCTGGCCGGCAGGCACGGTGGCTTCGTTGGCGCCGCTGACGACTCTCAGGGTCGTCTGCACGTGTTTCCCCCTTCAGGACGGGACACAGGCCGGATGCCCCGCCGAACTACTTCGACATGGATCGTCCGATCTTGCGGTTCGTCCGGATCGTAGCGCCGCCCACGAATCTTGTTCCAGGGCGGGGTGGACCCATCAGCACGGACTGGACGCAGCGGAACAGACCGCGCCTGTTCGGTCATGTCCGTAGACGACCGGTTGATAGTGCGACAGTATCCGGCACGGCCTGAGGATGACGCGTAAGATACGCGGCGGTCCGGTAACTGTCGCCGATTCGACGTGACCAGCTCGATACCGAGCTCAGGAGCCTGCAGGAAGAACGACATCCGTCGCGGCAGCGGTCACCGCGATGCCGTTCGCGCCGGCCGTGGCCCTCTCGATCCGCAGGTTGAACGGCAGTCCGGCGATCGGCAACGGGATCGCCGGTAGCGCGAGACCACCGGGGAGAACCAGGCTGAGATTGTTGTCCGTGACGGCGAAGCCGGTCTCGAACTCGAACGACTTCGGGCCAATGATCGAATTGAGCAGGGGCACGTTGTTGAACAGGGCCACGTTGTTGAGTGTCACCTTGACCTTGCCGTCACCGGCCGGCGCCACCTGAACCTTCCCGATTGGCAGGTTCAGACCTCCCAGATACGCATTCAGATCGGCATATGTGATCTGTATGTTGGCGGTCGCCTTGTCCACCGGCACCTGGCCGACCTTGTCTCGGATCGCGTCCCCGAACGGCACGTGCACGCCCTGGAGTCTGGCTTTCACCTCCGAGATTCGCGGACCGGGCGTGGAAATGCCCGTGACCGTCACCCTCAGGTCGTCGTACTTGCCGAACAGGACCTGGGTGAAGAACGGTATGCCGCCGATACTCACATTCGTGATCTTCGGTGGCGCCACCGTCGGGTCCTTGCTGGTCGCCGCGATGGACGCCTCCGCCTTCGTCTTCATCTGACCTTCGGCGATCGGGACCGCCGCCCGGTCGGCCACGACAAGCAGGACGAGCAGCACCAGCAGCGTGATGATCGGCCACTTCCGCCGGCGCCGGCGGGGCGCGGGCACGGCCGCGGCTGGTGTGGCCATCACACCGGTCGGCGCGACCGGCGGCGGGCCGGCAGGATAGAAACTGGTGGGAGGTGGACCCACCGGCCGGGTACCGGTGGGCGGAGTCTGCTCGCGTTCACCGGCCGGACGGAAGGACTCGACCGGAGGCGGCGGACCGCTCGGACCCACGACCCGGGCCTTGCGCGTCCCAGCCCCCGCCGCGGTAGCTCCACCGGCGGGTGGGAGACGGCGGGTGGAGTCCTCGGACTCGCTCCCCCGGTCCAGGCCGTCATCACGTCCACTGCTCACGGTCAGGATCGTCGCACGGTCGGCGGATCCTGGCACGAGTTGGGTCAGATCATCCCAGTGTTTCGACTACCCGTCCCCGAACAGTTGCGGCGTGCGGTCGGATGCGCTCGGCGGGCCCAGCCGGAAAACCGATCCGCGTGGGGCGGAGTAGGAGTTCCAGAAGTGGTCGGCCACCGCTTCCAGCGACAGGCGGCCGTTGGGCGCCACCCGAGCCTCCAGCACTACGGTACGTAACCGGATGCCTCGTGGGCGCAGCATTGGTGCCACCGACGTCCGGCTCGGTCCGCTGCCGCGGCCCCCGGTTCGGTGACGTCGGCCACCTCGCCGGAGACGGTGAGCCCGTCCCGGGCGAGGTCGGTCTCGACCCGCGCGACCGTGTCGACCGTGTCGGGCGATCACGCCGAGCGCGAAGCCCTCACGGGCGAAGCGCCGCAGGAGCGCGACGCCGAACGCCTGCCCCGGTCCGACGATGACGAGCGCCCGCTGCTCCTGCTGCCTGCGTTCACGGTAGGAGAACTCCCGGGTTGAGGATCCCGACCGGGTCCAGGGTGTTCTTGACCGCGCGCAGCACCGCCACCCCGATGTCCCCGATTTCCGCCGCGAGCCAGGGCCGATGATCAGTGCCGACCGCATGATGGTGGGTGATCGTCGCGCCGGCTTCGGTGATCACACGCGACGCGGCGGCCTTCACCCTCCGCCACCGTGCCACCGAGTCGTCGACCTGCCCGCACACGACGGTGAAGTACAGCGACGCGCCCGTCGGGTACACGTGCGAGATGTGGCCCATCACCAGACCTGGCGTGCCCTCGGCGGCCAGCGCCGCGGTGAGCGCGTCGCGCACACCGGTGTGCAGCCCGGACAGCGCGGACCAGAACCCGGCCGTCTCCAACGTCTCGGCGAACATCCCGACGTCCAGCAGGGCATCGCGCAGGTACGGGCCGTCGAAACGGCCGTGTGCCCACTGGGCGCCGGCATCCTCCCCCAACGCGACCGCCCCGGCCGCGCGCAACAGGCCGGCAACCTCGGCCCGACGTGCGTCGACCCATCCGGCACGGCCCTCATAGCCGGTGATCAGAAGGCAGCCGCCCGTCCCTGCGTCCGAGCCGGGGCGGGCGGTCGCGAGTCCGGCCGCGGTCTCCACCTCGTCCGACAGGCGCATGACCGTCGGCAGCAGGTCCCGCTGGGCCATCGCGCGCAGCAGCGCCGTCGCCCCGGTGAAGTCCGCCAGTCGCCAGCCCTCGTGGATTTTCTTCTCGGGCACCGGTCGGACCCGCAGGCGCACCTGGGTGATGACCCCGAAGGCGCCTTCCGAACCGAGCACCAGCTGACGCAGGTCGGGTCCGGCCGCGGACGCCGGGGCGTGCCCCAGCTCCCAGCTTCCGGCCGGGGTCGCGATCCGGACGCCGACGACGACGCTGTCGAAACGGCCGTAGCCGGCGGAGGCCTGACCGCTGGACCGGGTCGCGGCGAACCCACCGACCGTGGCGTACTCCCACGACTGCGGCAGATGCCCAAGGGTGAAACCGTGGATGGCCAGCGCGGCCTCCAACGCCGGGCCGCGCAGACCGGGCTCGCAGGTGGCGATCTGCGACTCGGCATCCACGCCCAGGAGCAGGTTCATCCGGGCCACGTCGAGCGCGATCACACCGGCGAGGCCGCCGCGTACCGGCGCGAGACCGCCTACCACCGACGTGCCGCCGCCGAACGGCACGACCGCAACCCGGTGCGCGGCGCAGACCCGCAGCACCGCAAGCACCTCGTCGTGGTCCGCGGGCAGGACAACCGCGTCCGGCGCGTCGAGGGCATCACCGGCCCGCAGGCGCAGCAGGTCGACCGTGGAGCGCCCGCGGCAGTGCCGGACGCGGCTTGTCGCGTCGTCTCGAACCCAGGCGGACCCGACAGCGCCGATCAGCGCGTCGCGGGCGTCACCGGTGAGTTGTGCCACCGGCAGGCGCAGTTCGGCGGGGTCCACCGGTGGGGTGTCGTGGCGGGTGACGCCAAGACCCTGTTCGAGCAGGGACCGGACGCCTTCGGGTAGCGGCGTGTGCCTGCCCGGTGCACCCCAGCCCCACCAGACCATTCCGCTGCCGTCACCACCAGCTTCGTCACAGCCTGTCATGATCACTACTCGTCGTCGAGGATGTCACCGAATACACTGTGGCAGATGTCGTCACAGCGCGACCGCGGCATCCCGTCCAGGTCACCGTCCAGGTCACCGGACCACACCGCATCACCGAACCACACCGCGTCGCTGAACCGCAGGCAGCGCGACCGGGACCTCGCCGAGCTCGCAGGCGGTCGCATCGTCGACGTCCTCGTCATCGGCGGCGGGGTGACCGGCGCCGGAGTCGCCATGGACGCCGCGAGCCGTGGGCTGTCGGTCGCGCTCGTCGAAGCTCACGACCTGGCCTTCGGTACCAGCCGATGGAGTTCCAAACTCGTGCACGGCGGGTTGCGTTATCTCGCCACCGGCGACCTCGCCCTGGCCCGCGAAAGCGCCCGGGAACGAGACATCCTGCTACGCAGTACCGCGCCGCACCTACTGCGGCCGTTACCGATGCTGCTTCCGCTGGTGGCCGGGTTCCCCGCCGGTGCCGCGCTCGTCGTCGACGCCGGCCTGCACCTCGCCGATCTGCTCCGTCGTACCGCTGGTACCCCGCGGACGGTACTGCCCGGGCCGCGGCGGCTGACCGCCGTCGAGACCCTGGCGATGGTTCCGGCGCTGCGGGCGGGCGGGCTGCGCGGCGGGTTGCTGTCCTGGGACGGTCAGCTCGTCGACGACGCCCGCCTGGTGGTCGCGATAGCCCGAACAGCGGCTGGCTACGGCGCCCGGATCATCACCCGTTGTCGGGTAGTAGCGGCCAACAGTGATGGTGCCGCCGCGATCGACACGTTGAGCGGTTCGACCGTCACGTTGAGATCTCGCACGGTGGTGAACGCGACCGGGGTGTGGGCGGGTGAGCTGTGCGACGACGTACGCCTGCGCCCGAGCCGTGGCACCCACATCGTCCTGGCGGACTCGGTCTTCGGCGGGCTGCGGGCGGCGATCACAGTCCCGGTACCGGGCGAACGCAACCGGTACGTGTTCGCGTTGCCGCAGCTCGGCGGACGGGTCTACGTCGGGCTCACCGACGAGCCCGTGGACGGCGTCACCGACACCCCGGTACCGACCGCGGCGGAGATCGACTATCTGCTGGACGTCATGTCGAGCGTCCTTGCGGTACCGGTCGACCGGGCCGACGTCCTCGGCGCCTTTGCCGGGCTACGCCCGCTTCTCGCGGGAAAGGCCGGGCGCACCGCGGACCTCTCTCGCCGGCATGCCGTGCTCACCTCGTCCGACGGCGTGGTCACCGTTGTCGGGGGCAAACTCACGACATACCGGCGGATGGCCGCCGACGCCGTGGACGCGCTGGTGCGGGCGGACCGTCTGGATGCGGGGCCATGCCGCACCCGGACGCTGCCCCTCGTCGGCGCGGCCGGGTGGGCGACGCTCGCCACCGTGAACGCTCCACGTCGGCTCGTCGCCCGCTACGGCACCGAGGCGCCCGCGGTGATCGAATGTGCGCGGGGCGATCCGCGGCTGCTCGCGCCGCTGTGCGACAGCGTGGATGTGACCGGTGCGGAGCTGCTGTTCGCGCTGCGCCACGAGGGCGCCATCGACGCGGACGACCTGCTCGACCGCCGTACCCGCATCGGTCTCGTACCGGCCGACCGCGCCGCCGCGCACCCCCATGTCAAGGCTCTGATCGACCTTGTCCCGAGGTCCTGTCCGGAGGGCTGACGGTCCGACGTGCTCCGGCTAGACCGCGGCCCAGTGCAGCTCAAGACAGGCCCGGCCGTCCTCGACCTCCGTGCTCACCTCAAGGGTGAGCCGGGGAGGAACCGGCTGGGGCGGGATGAGCCCGGGGCCGAGGGGCCGGACGGGCTCCACGGACGTCCCGGCCTCGACCGGGAAGGACACGAAGACGCTGCCGGAGGTGAACGACGACAGGATCGTGAGGCGCACCCGCCCGGTGGGAACCGAGCCGAAGGCGCGGCCGACCGTGGCGATGATCTCCTCGCGGACGCCGTCGGGGCACCGGCGCAGGTCACCGGCGAGCTGCACCTCCACGTCGATGCCGCGTGACTCGGCAGCCTCCACCACGGGCTTCAGCGCCCCGAGGGATGCCGACTGCCCGCTGGTGGAGGCCAACGTCCGGCGCAACACGGACGCGCGGTGCGCGCATCGTTGCCGCACCGAGGGATCCCGCGGGTCGAGCTGACCCTCAGTGATGGCACGCAGCAACGGCAGGGTGTCATGCTCCAACCCGTGCAGTCCGCGGCCCCGGTCGGCACGGATCCACGCCGCCGCCTGCCGGCGGGCCGCGAGCTCCGCCTCGTCCCGTGCCGCCCGGGCGGTGGCCCGCGCCGTGCCCCGCAGCGCCGGGCCGAACGCGGCGGCCAGAGCCTGCAACGACCACAGCCCGAACACCGCGGTGGACAGCCGCGACAGCACAACCTGGCCGGTACCACCCCGTAGCAGCACCAGGGAGACGAGCAGCGTGGTGGCGGCGGTGGCGGCCGCGAGCCATTCCCGCGGCGGGCGGGTCACCACGACCGGTGTCAGCAGCAAGGGGAGCGCCATCGTCGCCGGCCAGTCGATGATCCGGATCACGTCCCCGCCCGTGGTGTTGAGGCCGCCGACCAGAGCCGCCGCGAGCGCGAGGATGGTCACGCCGCCGGCCTCCGCCCGGGTGAGGGGGCGGCGCCACATCACCCGGACGATAAGACCAACACCCACAGTCATCACACCCCACAACGCGGCCGACAGCAGCGGGTTGCGCTCCTGCCGCCAGTAGCCGAGGAGCGCCGCGGCCAGCAGTCCCTGCCAGCAGGCGACGCTGAGGGCGACCACGCGCCGGATCCCGGCGTCGTAGTGCCGCCGCAGGTCGGTGCCGGCATCGGCGGGACGGATGCGGGCGGTCGGCGCCTGCCAGGTCATGATGACCGTGGTGCCACGCCCGGAGGCGGCATCGATCTCGAACCAACCGCCGACGTCCGCCACGCGCTCGGCCATCGAGGCCCGGAGGCCGAGCCGCTGCGGGTCGGCCCGGCCCGGGTCGAAACCCACACCGTCATCACTGACCGTGATGTTGAGGTGGTCGTCCCGGAAACGGACGGTCACGTAGGCACGGGAGGTGCCGGCGTGGCGCGCGACGTTGCTCAGTGCCTCCTCGGCAGCCGCGGTCAGCGCGGCCACCACCTCGGACGGCGGCCCGCCCACTGTGCCGTTCTCGCCCACTGTGCCGTTCTCGCCCGCGGCCATGCCGGCCGCACCGGCCCGGCCCGTGCTCCCGGTCCCGTTCGTCCCGCCGGCTTCGCGGTGGACGCGGACGTGGACGTCGAGACCGCTGTCCCGGGCCGTCGCCACCATCCGCTCGATCCGCCCGGCCAGGTCGGCCCGGGCATGCCAGTCATGCCCGGCGATCAGGTTCTCCACCGCCGCGACACTGCGCGCACACCGGGACCGGGTCACATCGTCATCCGCGCCACCGCCCCAGCCGATTCCGGTGAGGGTGTTGAGGACGGTGTCGTGGATGATCCTTTCCCGTTCACGCCGGTCCCGCCACCGGGCGTCCGCGACCGCCACAGCCTGCAGCCGGGCGGCGGTGGCTTCCAGCCTGGCGTCCGCGGCGACGGCGTTGCGCCGCAGCCGGGTCGCGGCCAGCCGGAACAGTGTGCAGGCCGCGACAAGCAGGACGGTGGATCCGGCCACCTGGGGCATGGCCCTCGGCGCACTGGTGAAGTGCGCCGTGGCCAGCACGATCACCACGCCCGGGAACACCACGGGCGGCGCCTGCCAGGCGGCGACGACACCGGCGCCCATCAGTGCCCGGAAGACCCAGTTGCCGGCGTCCCCGACCGCCTGGTGCGGCAGCCACAGCCGGGCTCCGACCGCGAGGACGACCGCTCCCACGAACTCCCCGACCGCCAACCAGTTCGTGATCCGGCCACGCAGGCAGCAGACGACGAAGAACATGTCCCACGCTGCCGCACCGCCCGCAGCCAGGAGGCGGTCCGGGGAGGCGAGATACCAGTCCTTCCAGATGAGGACGAACAGGACGAGGAAGACCAGGGAGGCCACCCGCAGCGCACCGAACACGCGGGCGGTAACGGTTTCCGTGGCATCCAGGGCACGGCCGGGCACGGATCCCGAGTCTGACAGCATCCGTGCCGTCGCGGTGACCGGACCGCGTCAGGAAGCGCCGGTCTCGGTGAAACCGGTCTCGGTGAAACGACGCCGCAACTCGCGCTTGAGCACCTTGCGGCTCGGGCCGAGCGGGAGCTCCGTGACGAACTCCACCCGGCGCGGGTACTTGTGCCGGGCGATGCGCTCCCGCGACCAGTCGATGATCTCCTGGGCGTCCGGCGGGTCTGCGGGGTCGGTGGGCACGACCACGGCGAGGACCTCCTCACCGCGCACCGCGTCGGGCAGGCCGATGACCGCGACCTGCCCGACCGCCGGATGCCGTACCAGGATCTCCTCGACCTCCCGTGGGTAGATGTTGTAACCACCACGGATGATCATGTCCTTCTTACGGTCGACGATGTGGACCGCGCCGCTGTCATCTCGCCGGCCCAGGTCGCCGGTGCGGAACCAGCCGTCGACCACGGCCGCCGCTGTGGCCTCCGGGTTGTCGTGGTACCCGGTGAACACGTTGTGCCCACGGACGACGATCTCACCGAGTTCACCCGTGGCCAGCAGCTCGACCCGGTCGTCGACCTCCGCCCGGGCGATCTCGACGTCGACGCCCCAGACCGCATGGCCGACGCTGCCGGGGATCCGGCCGAACCGCTCCTGGTTGACCGTGGCGAGCGGCGACGTCTCGGACAGCCCGTAGCCCTCCAGGATGCGCACGCCGAAGCGGGCATCGAACGCCTCGAGTACCGCCACCGGCAGCGCCGCACCACCGCAGATGCACAGCCGGGGACTCGGGAGGGTGTCACGACCGTCCGCCACCTCCAGCAACGCCACGTACATGGTCGGGACGGCGACGAGGACGGTGACGCCCTCGTTGATCATCAGATCAAGGGCTTCGTCTGCGTTGAACTGGGCCTGCAGCACCACCCGTCCACCCACCAGCAGCAACGAGTTGAGCGCCACCGTCTGACCGAAGATGTGAAAGAGCGGCAGACATGCCAGCGACACGTCGTCCGAGCGGAACTCGTTGGCGAACAACGCGCTCGTGAGCGCGTTCAGCACGAGATTGCCGTGGCTGAGGACGGCGCCCTTGGGACGGCCCGTGGTACCGCTGGTGTAGAAGAGCACGGCCGGGTCGAGCGCCGAGCGGGTCACGAACATCGTTTCGGGTGTGGAGGTCGCCGCGAGCGCGGTGAGGTCGGTGGTGGCGACGGCCGGCACCCCCACGGCGGCCGACGCCTTGCGGGCGTTCTCCAGGAACACCGGCGACGAAACGATCAATACGGCTCCGCTGTCCCCGACGAGGTAGGAGATCTCCTCCGGAACGAGCATCGGCGGCACCGGGACGACCACCCCGCCCCGGACCAGGATCGCGTAGTAGGTGATGACGAAGTCGGGCGTGTTCGGCGCGAGCAGGGCGACATGGTCGCCGGGGCCGACCCCGGACTCCCGTAACGCCCCGGCGGTCTCAAGCACCTTCGCCCACAGCTGCGTGTAGCTCGTCCGGGTGTCACCCCAGACGAGTGCCACCTCGTCCGGGTGCCGCCGCCGGGATTCGTAAAGAACGGACGCGAGGGAAAGCTGCACGGCGCTTCCTCCTTCTGGAGACGGCGCGGCCCGGGGGCGGCATCCCCTCTGGGTGTGGGATGTCCGGTGGGATGCCTAGCCGGACGTGGTCGGCGTGTCGATGGTCAGGGCCGCGACCCGCTCACGGTGCTGGATCGGATCACCGTAGCTGTACACCTCGCGCTTGGCGCGCTTGTAGAAAAAGTGCGAATCGTGCTCCCAGGTATAACCAATACCCCCGTGATACTGGATCATCGTTGCGGTCACCTCTCGGGCGGTGTCACCGGCCTTGCTCTTGGCCACGGCGACCGCGAGCCGGCGGTCGGCAAGCCCGACATCCAGTGCGTGGGCCGCATACAGCACCGCATGCTCCGCCATGGTCACGGCGACGTGCAGGTCCGCGAGGTGATGCTTGAGCGCCTGGAAGGAACCGACCGGCCGCCCGAACTGCACACGGTCGGTGTCATAGGCGACGGTGCGCGACAGGGCCTGCCGGGCAAGGCCGACGAGGTCCGCCGCGGTGAGCACCGCGGCCCGGTCGAACAGTTCGGTGAGGACCGCCGTCGACGATCCGGGCAGCCGCTCGGCACCCACCCCGTCGAGGACGACCGACGCCGTGCGCACCGTGCCGTCGTAGCTGTCGAGCCGGGACACGGTGACCCCCGGCGAGCGCGGGTCCACCAGGTAGAGCCCGACCTCTCTCTCGGGTTCGGCTCCGCCCGCGGGTTCGGCTCCGCCCGCGGGTTCGGCTCCGCCCGCGGGTTCGGTGGCGGCCACCACGACGGCATCCGCGACCTCGGCGTATTCGACCGGCAGGGCCGACCCGGTCAACCGGCCCGAACTGTCGGCGCTGACCTGAACACCCGAGGGGTCGTAGCGGCCGGCGGGGCCGCGCAGTGCCACCGTGGCAACCAGCGAACCGGCGGCGACGCGGGGAAGCAGGGATGCCTTCTGCTCGTCCGATCCGGCGAGTCGCACCGCCTCGCCCGCGAGCACTGTGGGCAGCCACGGCCCGGGGACGACCCCCGCGCCGAAGGCACGGGCGACCACCTGCGCGTCCACCAGTCCGAGGCCGAGGCCGCCGTGCTCCTCCGGGACGAGCACGGCGGCCCAGCCCTGGTCCCCCACGGCCTTCCACAGCTCGGCGGGGTGGCCGTTGCCCTCCGCGTCCTCGAAGACCGCACGAACGGCCTTCAGATCGAACCGGTCCTCAAGGTAGTCACGGACAGTGACGCCGAGTGCGCGTTGTTCGTCGGTCAGCGCGAAGTACATGGCTGGAGTCCGCCTAACTGGCCAGGAAGGAAGCGGGAAGTCATCGAGGAAGGCCGAGCACCCGCTCGGCGACGATGTTGCGCTGGACCTGGGATGAACCACCCCAGATAGTTACCGATCGTGACCACATTGCTTCGTGGTGCATGGCTTGCAGGTCGGTGTCGGGACGCGGCCGGGTGAGGGTGGCCTCCGGGCCGAGCAGATCGTCGAAGGTCTCCCACAGGTCCTGATGGGTTTCCGACCACTGGAGCTTGGTCAGCGACGACCCCGCTCCGAGCTCTTCGCCCCGTTCGACCTGGGTGAGCACGTGCATGGAGTGGTAGCGCAGGCACTCGAGCTCGACGATCCGGCTGGCAAGCTGCTGGCGCAGGACCGGGTCGCCGGTCCGTCCGAAGGTGCCCGCCACGGCCACGATCTCGTCGAACTGGCGGCGGAACGCCGTGTACTGGGCGATGCCGGAGGCGCCGCGCTCGAACGAGAGCAGCCGCATCGCGGTCGCCCAACCGTTACCCACCCCGCCGAGGCAGTCGGTGGCCTTCACCCGGACGTCGGTGAAGAACACCTCCCCGAACTCACTCGCGCCGCTCATCTGGCGCAGCGGCCGGGCCTCGACCCCGTCCGAGTGCATGTCGATGAGCAGCATGGAGATGCCGTTGTGCCGCCTGGAACCTGGCTCCGTGCGGACCAACGCGAAAATCCTGTCCGCGTACACGGCGTTGGTCGTCCAGACCTTCTGGCCGTTGACGACGAACTCGTCCCCGTCCTGCACACCGCAGGTGCGCAGCGCCGCGAGGTCGGAGCCGGCGCCGGGTTCGGAGAAGCCCTGACACCAGATCACCTCGTTGCGCAGCATCGGGGCGATGATGTCCCGCTTCTGCTCGTCGGTGCCGATCGCCATGACGGTCGGCGCGAGGAAGGCCAGGCCGAGGGCGTTGACCGTGTGCGGAGCCCCGGCGCGCTGCGTCTCCTCGTCGTAGATCGCCTGCATGCCCGACGTCCCGCCGCGACCGCCGTACTCCCGCGGCCAGGAGATGCCCGCGAAGCCGGCGTCGTACTTGCGTCGCTCCCAGTCCCTGCGCAGCTCGAACGCTTCGGCCTCACCGAGGGCCGACCAGAACGACCGCGACCGCCACCGCGGCGGGATGCTGTCCGCGAGCCAGGTGCGAAGTTCCGCGCGGAACCGCTCCTCCTCGGGTGTGAAGCTGAGGTCCATCAGGCAGCTCCTGCAGGTGGGGTGTGTGCAACGCGGCATGCGGAGTTTATTTGCGGCGGGCACGATGTGACGTGTCCGCGCCACGCCTGGCATCCATGCTCCGGAAGCGGGGAACACGATGATCGATCCGGCACGGCTGAACCCGACCACCCGCGCCGACGCGCTGCGCCGGATGGAGGCCGAGGTGGTCGACGTCGTCGTCATCGGCGGTGGCGTGACCGGTTCCGGGGTCGCGCTCGACGCGGCCACCCGCGGGCTGTCCGTGGCGCTCGTCGAGGCCCGCGATCTCGCCGCCGGCACCTCCAGCCGGTCCAGCAAACTGATCCACGGCGGACTGCGCTACCTCGAGCAGCTCAACGTGGCCCTGGTCCACGAGGCGCTGCGCGAGCGGGCCCTGCTGCTCGGCACTCTCTGCCCGCACCTCGTCCGACCGGTTCCGTTCCTGTTCCCGATCACGCACCGGGTGTGGGAACGCGCCTATGTGGGCAGCGGCATGCTGCTCTACGACACCATGGGCGGCCACCGGGACGTGCCCCACCACCGCCACCTGACCCGCAAGGCCGCGCTGCGGGCCGTCCCCTCGCTACGTCGGGACGCCCTGGTCGGGGCCATCCAGTACTGGGACGCCCAGGTCGACGACGCCCGGCACACAATGTTCGTCGCCCGCACCGCCGCCCACTACGGCACAATGATCGCCACCAGCACCCGGGTCACCGGTCTGCTGCGCGAGGGCGACCGGGTCACCGGGGTACAGGTCCAGGATCTCGAGGGCGGCGCGCAGATCGACGTCCGGGCCCGGCAGACCATCAACGCCGCAGGGGTGTGGACCGACGACATCCAGGCGATGGCGGGCGGTCGCGGCCAGCTGTCCGTCCGCGTCTCCAAGGGCGTCCACCTGGTGGTGCCCCGCGACCGGATCCACTCCTCCACCGGCCTGATCCTGCGCACCGACACCAGCGTCCTGTTCGTGATCCCCTGGAACAGCCACTGGATCATCGGGACGACCGACACGGACTGGAACCTCGACCTCGCCCACCCCGCCGCCAGCAGCGCCGACATCGACTACGTCCTCGGGCAGGTCAACCAGATGCTGCGCACGCCGCTCACCCATGACGACATCACCGGTGTCTACGCGGGGCTGCGACCGTTGCTGTCAGGCGAGTCCGAGGACACCTCCCGGCTCTCCCGCGAACACGCGGTCGTCTCGCCCCTGTCCGGCCTCACCATGGTCGCCGGCGGGAAGTACACGACCTACCGGGTGATGGCTCGCGACGCCGTCGACTCGGCCGTGCACGGGATGAATCGCTACGTGCCGGAATCATGCACCGACCGGGTCCCACTTCTCGGTGCCGATGGTTACCAGGCGCTGTGGAACGCCAGGGAGACCCTCGCCCATCGGGCCGGGATCCACGTGGCGCGGGTCGAACACCTGCTGGGTCGCTACGGCACCCTCACGCTGGAGGTCCTCGCCCTCATCCAGGAGCATCCGATGCTGGGCCGGCCACTACGTGGGGCCAGCACATATCTGGCGGCGGAGGCGGTGTACGCGGCGTCCCACGAGGGTGCGCTGCACCTCGACGACGTGCTGACCCGCCGCACCCGGATCTCGATCGAGACCTGGGACCGGGGGTTCGAGGCCGCCGCGCACGTCGCAGAGCTGATCGCGCCCGAGCTGGGCTGGGACCACGTAACCGTCGCCGCCGAGATCGAGCACTACCGGGCGCGGGTGGCGGCCGAACGCGAGTCCCAGCAGCAGGCCGACGACCAGACTGCCGACGCGGCCCGCCTCGGTGCACCGGACGTCCGCACCGGTGGCAACCGCGCGCCCTGGCTCAGCGAACCAGTCCTGGGCCCGGGGTAGCGACGGGCCGGCATGGGAATGCATCCCGGGCTGTCCGGAAAATGACTGGGGAACAGCCACATCAACCCGTTGCTCACCGCACCACAGCGTGGTGACGGGAAGCAATCTAATGGATACCTTCCGTTGTTTATCGAGGTCAGAACCGGCACCCGTAACGAATGACAGCCACACAAGGACACGTCAAATCATGCTCCAAACACTTCCCGGGCAGTCCGGAAATCGCATTTCCAGAACCATTACCAGAAACACAATGGACGATCAATACCAAATCTGTTCGCGATTTTCGGGCAGGTGAACTCCCAGCGACGTGACACCACCGCGCCCACCATCGACGGCCGGAGCGGCGGACCGGACAGGGGGATGACCAGTGGTCATACGCGGCATGAGTGGTATGTTGCGTGGGTAGCAAGACCGTATGCTCGCAGAACGCCGGATCGGCCCGCGACGTCTGCCCGTTCTGGAGGTCCGTCCATATCCAGATGCCCTCGGCGCCAACCGACAGCTGAGTCAACAGTCCAGCTACCCGCAGGTCCGGGACAACATCCACAGACACATAACACAGGCCGTCGCATTGCCACCATGGGGGAGGCCTGGACATAACGTCCAGGCCCAGCGGCGACCCGGACTAACCGCCGGACAATCAGAGGGGGGGCAGCAACCCCGTAAACGGGCGCTGTATTCGCACGGCTACGATCATCAGTAGTTCCGTACGGAGACGGGAGAAACCCGCCGTGACAACGCAGGAACACCCAGGATGGGATCCGAGCAGCCTCCGTCAACACCAGGCCCCACCTGCCAACACCGGTCTGGACCTTCTGTGGACACACCACGGACTGGCCGACGGGCTCGCGGAGATGACCGACGGCGCCCAGCCGCACCACTTCCTCGCCGTATCCGGGCCATCCCTGGACTCGGCCGCCGAACGATGGCTTACGGCCCGTTCACAGCAGCGCCCCGCCACCCCGACGGGCCAGCTCGTCGATGACCCGCTCGTCCGCGGTTTCGAGGAACGCGTCGACGTCCTGCGGCGGATGAGCGACATCCTGGGCGGCAGCGACATCTACTCCCTGTCCGTCACCGAGCTCGGCGTCACCGTCCGGCTGCTGCGCACCGGAACACACAGTGATACCCACCAGACCAGGCTGTACGCGGTCGCCGCGGAACTCGCCCGGCTGGCCGGATGGGCGATGTACGACGTCGGAGAGTACGGCAGGGCGCAGCGCTGCTGGCTGGTCGCTCTACGTGCCGCCCACGAGGCGGGCTCCCCCGCCCTCGGCGCGAACGTCCTGCGCTGCATGGCGGAGCATGCGACCTGGTACGGGCAACCCGCCGACGCGGTCACCCTGCTCCACTCGGCCCAGGAAGGCGCCCGCAGCGTACTGAGCGCGATCGAGCGAGCCGTGATCGCCGCCGACCTGGCGATCGCCTACAGCCGCACCGGCGACCAGGCCGACGCCATGGCCGCGACCGGGCTCGCGTACTCGTTGATCGACGAGGCCCGGCCGGAGGAGAACCCCCCCTACATGTACTGGGCGGGACGCAAGGACATCTCGTTCGCGGCCGGTGAGGCTCTGCTGTCCGGCGGCGATCCGAGCGGGGCGATTCCCTACTTCCAGGCCGCTCTCGACGACCTCGACGACCTCGACGAGGAGTTCCCCCGCGACCATGTCGAGTTCCTGAGCAGGCTGGGTGTCGCCCATGCACGCACCGGCGACACCCAGACCGCGGTAGCTCTTGGACATCAGGCAATTACCCATGCCGCTGGAATCGACTCCGGCATGACACGCCGCGACATCGCCCGCCTCTGTCAGGAGATCGAACAGGCGGACCGTTCGGGCGCGGCCGATCTGGTCGACCACGCCCGCTACGCGCTCGACTCGGCAACAGCCTCCACGTTGTCCTGACACGGACGCTTCCTGACAGCCTGAGGCCTTCTCGCTCCTGCGCGCCCGTCCCCTCCGTGGACGCGCGGCAGTGGGGCCGTCCGCGGAGGCCGCTCGCCCACGACCCACCCGTGGGCTGTTCCCCGGGAACAGCCCACGATGCCGAATCCACGCTTGCCGGTCGTAGCTGGGGATCCACTTGGCCTGTCAGGGTTGTCGGCATGACCTCCTTCACCGACATCGACCTGCTGCGGGAACTTGAGCCCGTCGCCGAGGCCAACCTCAACCGCCATCTGGGCCTCGCCGCCGAGTGGATGCCCCACGAGTACGTCCCGTGGAGCCAGGGCCGCGACTTCGACACCCTGCCGTGGGAACCCGGCCAGTCCCGGCTGTCCGACATCGCCCAGATCGCCTTCGAGGTCAACCTCCTCACCGAGGACAACCTCCCCAGCTACCACCGGGAGATCGCCTCGATCTTCGGCCGGGACGGCGCCTGGGGCACCTGGGTACATCGCTGGACGGCCGAGGAGGGCCGCCACGGCATCGTCATGAGGGACTACCTGCTCGTCACTCGAGGTGTTGACCCGGTTTCCCTCGAACGGGGTCGCATGCACCAGATGGAGAAGGGCTTCGACAGCGGCGAGAAGACACCGCTGCGCGCCATCGCCTACGTGTCCTTCCAGGAGCTCGCCACCAGGATCAGCCACCGCAACACCGGTCGTTTCACCCAGGACCCGATTGCCGAGAAACTCCTGGCCCGGGTGGCCGCCGACGAGAACCTTCACATGATCTTCTATCGGAACCTGCTCGCCGCCGCACTGGAGATCGACCCGTCCGCCACGGTCAAGGCCATCGCCGAGGAGGTCATGACCTTCCAGATGCCCGGGACGGGCATTGACGACTTCGACCGCAAGGCCAAGCGGATAGCCAAGGCCGGTATCTACGACCTGCGCATCCACCACGACGAGGTCGTCACGCCACTGCTTCGGCACTGGAAGTTCTTCGAGTTGGAGGGCCTCGACGCCGAAGCCGAACAGGCCCGTACCAATGTCGGGCACTACCTGACGGCCCTTGACGACCTCGCCAAGAAGTACGAAGAGAAGCGGGAAAAGGCACTCACCACTGCCGCCTCCAACTGAGTGAACGTGTTGACCATGCCACAACGATGCCTGCCCGGGTTGGTCCGGCAGAATATGGCGGAAGCACCGACACCATGGACTTCATTCCCTGACTCATTGCCGTAACCCTGGTCGTCAGCGGTATTTTCACCATTTTCCGTGGTTCGGTTCTCAACAGCGCTCCGCTCATCGTCGCGGGTCTGCTCATCGACCCAGGCGGTGTGTCGGTGTTCGGCTGACCGACTTGTTGTCCGGCGGTGTGCGGGCCACTGCATGGAGCCCGCACACCACCGGACAGGCCCCCAGCACGTAGGGTGTCCACCCAGAGGCATCCAGGTCACCGGACCCGAATGTGGCACAGCGATCACCAGGACTCGGCCGACGCCCACTGTCGTGATCGCCCTGCCGGGAGAGAATGAACCTGGGTCTGTTGGCCCGGAACGGCACCGCACCAGACCAACAACCAGGGGAGACCTCGTGCAGCTCGGGATGATCGGCCTTGGCCGGATGGGCGCCAATCTGGTACGCCGGCTCATGCGGGACGGCCACGACTGCGTCGTCTATGACGTGAACGCGGCCGCAGTGAAGACGCTGGAGGCCGAGGGCGCGACCGGTGCCGCAACGCTGGCCGAGTTCGCCGCGAAGCTCACCGCGCCCCGCGCCGCCTGGGTGATGGTCCCCGCCGGGATCACCGGCGAGACCGTGGCCGCGCTTGCCGAGCACTTCGACGCCGGCGACGTCATCATCGACGGGGGGAACTCCTACTACCGTGACGATGTGGACCGGGCAGCCGAACTCGGCGGCCGAGGAATTCACTACGTCGACGTGGGCACGTCGGGTGGGGTCTTCGGGCTGGAACGTGGTTTCTGCCTGATGATCGGAGGCGAGAACGACGTGGTGTCACGCCTCGAGCCGTTGTTCGCCACAATCGCCCCGGGAATCGGACAGACGCCGCGCACACCGGGCCGAAGCGGCGAGCCGGCCCAGGCCGAAAAGGGCTACCTGCACTGCGGGGCGAACGGCGCCGGGCATTTCGTGAAAATGGTCCACAACGGCATCGAGTACGGAATGATGGCCTCCTTCGCCGAAGGCATGGCCGTTCTTGAGAAAGCCGGCATCGGCCGAGCCCACGCCGGCGAACACGACGCTGAAACCACCCCGCTGGCACATCCGGAGTACTACCAGTACGACATCGACACCGCCGCCGTGGCCGAGGTGTGGCGCCGTGGCAGCGTGGTCAGTTCCTGGCTGCTGGACCTGACCGCAGCCGCGCTCGTCGAGGATCCCGGGCTGAAGTCGTTCAGCGGCCGGGTATCGGACTCGGGCGAAGGCCGCTGGACGGTCCTCGCC